>JAICVT010000135.1 GCA_025935235.1 Ktedonobacterales bacterium
GCCTGCTTGGCCTGCTGCGAGGCGTAGGGCTGCGAGTGGCGCATCGCCAGCCAGATGATGAGCGGTAGAATGACCGGCGCGAAGAAGACGCTCAGGTGGCACAGCCCCGCCAGCGTTTTGTCGCTCTCTGAGGGGCCAGCCATGCCCATCGGCGGCGGATAGCCGGGAGCATAGCCGGGAGCATAACCATAGCCGGGGTAGCCGGGGCCGTAGCCCATCGCTGGGCCAGCGGCGCCGGGCGGCGGGGGCAGCGGGCCGACCGCATCGGGCCGCGAGGCCGCCAGCGCCCGCAGCAGCCGCCAGCAATCCAGCGGCTCGACCGGCGTGAAGGCCACGCTGGCGCCATCGCCGAGGCGCAGCGATACGCCCGGTGTTGGCGGCATGCCCGGCGGGACGGGGACGCTGAGGTCAGCCACCAGCCCCGCCGAGATGATCTCGCGCAATGGAATCTGGCGCTGGCCAACGGTCAGCGTCTCGGATTGAAGGGCGCATGTCTCCCCGCTGCGCAACGGGAACGACAGCCCTGCTCCTGGCGCTGCGCTCACTTGCCGAGCGCCCGCGCGATGACCATGCGCTGAATCTGATTGGTGCCTTCGTAGATCTGGGTGATCTTGGCGTCGCGCATCATCCGCTCCACTGGAAACTCTTTCATGTACCCGTAACCGCCCAGCACCTGGATCGCGTCGTTGGTCACCTCGATGGCCGTGTCGGAGGCGAAGGTCTTGGCGATAGCCGACTCGCGACCAAACGACTTCGCGCCGCTATCCATCAGTTCGCCGACGTGGTAGACGAGCTGGCGCGCCGCCTCGGTCTTGATGTCCATATCGGCCAGCATGAACTGGATGGCCTGGTTGGCGAAGATCGGCTTGCCAAACTGCACGCGTTGCTGGGCATACTGTGCGGCGAAGTCGAGCGCGCCCTGCGCGATGCCCAGCGCCTGCGCCGCGATGCCCGGGCGGGTGCGGTCGAGGGTCGCCAGCGCGATCTTGAAGCCCTCACCCTCCTTACCGAGCAGGTTTTCGGCGGGAATCTCGCAGTCCTCGAAGACCAGCTCGCCGGTCTGCGAGCCACAAATGCCCATCTTGTGCTCGACCTTGCCCAGATGGAAGCCTGGCGTGCCGTCCTCCACCACGAAGGCGCTGATGCCGCGTGTGCCAGCCGCCGGATTGGTGGAGGCGAAGACGGTGTTGACGTGCGCGATGCCCGCGTTGGTGATGAAGTGCTTGACGCCGTTCAGCACGTAGCTGTCGCCCTTGCGCACCGCTTTGGTGGCCATCGCGCCCGCGTCGGAGCCAGAGCCAGGCTCGGTCAGCCCATAGCTGGCCAGCCACTCGCCCGTCGCCAGCTTCGGAATCCAGCGGCGCTTCTGCTCGTCGGTCCCCGCCAGCAGAATCGGCAGCGAGCCGAGCTGCTGCACGCAGAGGATCAGCGAGGTCGTGGCGCAGGCCTTGGCCAGCTCCTCGATCACCATCAGGATGCTCAGCTCGCTCGACCCCAGCCCGCCAAGCTCCTCCGGGAAGGGCATGCCGAGGATGTCCTGCTTGGCGAGCAGCTCCTTCAGGTCCCAGGGGAACTTGCCCTGGGCGTCAATCTCGGCGGCGCGCGGGGCCACCCGCTCGCGCGCCAGATCGCGCACCATCTCGATCATCATCTGCTCTTCAGCAGCCAACTGCACTGCCATGCCGCCACGCTCCTTTGCGCGCGCCGACGCCATCGGGAGGCGCCAGCTCTATCGTTTTGCGTTGTCCTGCGTCGTTGCGCGCTCCCTTGAAACAGAGAGCAGTCGCCTCGATTATATGTGGGCTGTTTCGGCGGCGTCAATCAGCGGGCAAGCGCGTGGCGTCATACGGCGGTCGCGCTGTTATACTGGCTCAGATCTATCTGCGTGGATATTCTACTCAAGACGAAGGATTGACGATGTATGGAGCGTGAGACGCTGCGGCGCTGCCACTTCCACAAATACTCCGCGCTGGGCAACGACTATCTCGTACTCGATCCAGCCGGGCTGGCGGGCGCGGGCGAGCTGACGTCGGAGCGCGTCCGCGCGATCTGCGACCGCCACAATGGCGTCGGCGCGGATGGGATCGTGGTTGGGCCGCTGTGGGAGGCGGGTGGGCGCATGCGTGTCCGCATCTACAATCCCGATGGGTCGGAGGCTGAGAAGAGCGGCAACGGGCTGCGCATCTTCGCGCGCTATGCGGTCGAGGTGGGCTATGCCAGTGACCAGCCGTTCCAGATCAGCACGCGCGGCGGCAACGCCACGGCGCGGGCGCTGGATGCGAATGCGGCGATGATCGAGGTGGATATGGGCGCTCCATCCTTCCACAACCACGACATCCCGATGACGGGGCCAGAGCGCGAGGTGGTGGATGAGCCGCTGGTCGTCGGCGGCGAGGCGCTGCGCGTGACCTGCGTCTCGATGGGTAATCCGCACTGCGTCGTCTTTAGCGCGGAGGTCAGCGCCGAGAGCGCTCAACGCCTCGGCCCGCTACTGGAGCGCGCCGCCTGCTTTCCCAACCGGACCAATGTGCAGCTTGCGCGCCCGCTGGGCCGCGATGCGCTAGAGATCGTGATCTGGGAGCGCGGAGCGGGGTATACGCTGGCCTCTGGCTCTAGCAGTTGCGCCGCCGCCAGCGCCGCGCGCCGCCTGGGGCTGGTGGGCGACGCGGTCGAGGTACGCATGCCCGGCGGCAGCCTGCGCGTCGCCTTTCAGCCCGATGGCCATGCGCTGCTGACCGGCCCGGTCGCGGGCGTCGCGCGCGGCTACTTCCACCCCGATCTGCTGGCCTGATGCGCGCCTGAACGGTGGGAACGAAGCAGCCTCAGCAAGCAGGGCCAATTTGCGGTTATGTCGCCGCAGGTGGTATACTGCGGTGGAACTGAGCGCAGAAAGAGAAAGTGGGTTTGGCCCACTTTTTCGTGTACATGTAGGCAGAAGCGTGCGGTATCCGACGGAGCCGAGCCATGCGGTGGCGCAGCCGGGATGCCAGAGAGCGTGCGTCATGTGACGACACGCCCGACGTGTAGCCGTATACGGAACTCGAACGAGGCGTGGGAAGTCTTCTCGCGCCTTCGTCTTATTCTGGAGCGCTGCTCCAGCGCGATTCCGTGTAGAGGCGAGTTGTGAGGCGGTCAGCCAAATGGCCGCCCCGATTGTCGTGCGAGTCGTGATCCGGGCTTTCGTCAGACTTTCGTCAGACTTTCGTCAGGCTTTCGTCGCAGGCAAGACGCCTTTCGCGCCACGCATGGCGCCGACGCGCCGCGCTCAATTGGAGGGATACAGTATGCTAACGGAGTTTCAGGCGGCCATCGCCCAGCTCATTCACGAGAAGGGGCTACCACAGGAACGGGTGATGGAGGCGATTGCCAACGCGCTGCTGGCCGCGTATCGCAAGGGCAGCGGCGGCGGCGAAAACATCCGTGTGGAGGTCGAGGCGAACGGCAAGGTACACGTCTGGGAGAACCGGCGCGTCGTCGCGCAGGCGCAAGACCTCTCCACCGAGATCGCGCTAGCCGACGCGCAGCAGCTCGACGAGCATGCCGCGCTGGGCCAGCATATCGAGGTTGATTCGCCGCAGATCTTCAACAAGATACCGACCCAGACCGCCAAGCAGATCATCTTGCAGCGCATTCGCGAGGCCGAGCTGGAGCATCTCTTCGAGTCGTACAAAGACATGAAAGATGATCTGGCGGTCGGCACGGTGCTGCGCCGCGATGAGCGCCAGGGCGGCGCCTATCTGCTGGACCTGGGCAAGATCGAGGGCGTGCTCGACGAGAAGGAGCAAATCCCCGGTGAGCGGCTACGCCCGAACCAGCGCATCCGCGTCTACATCTATGAGTTGAAGCGCGGCGGTGGGCGCGGCGTGCAGGCGCTGGTCTCGCGCACGCACCGCAACATCATCAAACGGCTCTTTGAGCTGGAGGTGCCGGAGATCTTTGAGGGGCGCGTGGAGATCAAGGCCATCGCGCGCGAGCCGGGCAGCCGCTCGAAGGTGGCCGTCTGGGCGCGCGAAGACGGCATTGACCCGATTGGAGCGTGTGTCGGAGTGCGCGGGGCGCGCATCAACAATGTCATCAACGAGTTGAATGGCGAGAAGATTGACATCATCGTGTGGAGTCCGGACCCGGCGCAGTTCGTGTCGAATGCGCTCAGCCCGGTCAAGCCGCTGCATGTCGAGCTGCGTGAGTCTGACCACACGGCGCTGGTGACGGTGCCAGAGAAGCAGCTCTCGCTGGCTATCGGCAAGGAGGGGCAGAACGCGCGTCTGGCCGCCAAGCTGACCGGCTGGCGGGTGGACGTGGCGCGCCCGGGCGACCGCGCGGAGGCCGCCGTGTCGGCGGAGCCAGCGGCCGAGGTTCAGGAGCAGCCCGCCTCGGCGGATGGCGCGATGGCCTGAGCGCCCCGGTCATCGCGAACCTCTCCCCCTGTCCCCCTCCCCTTCAGGGAGGGGGAACCCATTTCGAGCGGGTACGTCGCAGGTAACGCGCTGGGTGCGCAGAGCGCCCGTTCTGGCTCCTCTCTCTCCCGCCCTGGCAGGGGAGAGGCTGAGGATGGGGCTGGGAGTGCGATCGCCGCGCAAGATACACAGAAAGCAGACGAAGATGGTCGCAGAAGGCCAGCAGCCGCGCAAGCGCAAGCCGCAGCCGCGCCAGAAGCATATCCCCCAGCGCACCTGCATCGCGTGTCGGCAGGTGCGGCCCAAGCGCGAGCTGATTCGCGTCGTGCGCACGCCCGATGGACACATCCTGCTGGACCCCACCAGCAAGAAGTCCGGCCGTGGCGCATACGTCTGCGCGCGTCGCTCCTGCTGGGACATCGCGCTGAAGAAGGGCAAGCTGGAGCGCGAATTCGAGACGACGCTCACCGCAGAGGACCGCGCGGCGCTGGAAGCCTACTACGCCAGCCTGCCGCCCGAGCAGCCGGGGGCAGAGGGGGCAGGGTCGCGACCATAATTGGCCGACGCGCGGCTGGGGCTGGTCTCCGGCCCCCAACCCCTCCGCCGCGACGCGGCGGAGGGGAGCTACGGGCGCTACCCGCTGGCAGGCTGGAGTCCACTTCACCGGCTGCGAGCGGGGCGGAGTTGAGAGCCTTACCCGCGATAATTGTTGAATTGCAGCGGGACAGGGTAGTCCTGGCTCTTCAGGAACTGGATGACTGACTGAAGATCGTCGCGGCTCTTGCCTGTCACGCGGATCGCGTCGCCCTGAATCTGCGACTTGACCTTGGGAAAATTGTCGCGAATCTGCTTGCTGATCTCGCGGGCGAGGTCCTGGCTGATGCCCTGCTGCAGCTCGATGTGCTGGCGCACCATGCCGCCGCTGGCCGACTCCAGCTTGCCATCTTTGAGGATCTTCAGATCGAGATTGCGCCGCAGCAACTTCGATTCCAGCACGTCGCGCACGCTCTTGAGCGTGAACTCGCTGGCGGTGAGGATGGTCAGGCCCTTCTTGCCATCGAAGTCAATCTCGGTCTTGGTATCTTTGAGGTCATAGCGGGTGGCGACTTCGCGTCGTGTCTGGTCGAGCGCGTTGACCAGCTCCTGCTCGTCATATTGGGAAACGACATCGAAGGAATTCTCGGCTGCCATGCTCTATCTCTCGCTTTCACAGGCGCGGAATCGCTGAAGCGCGCCAGACGCTGCGCGCCACGACATTCTATCACCTGCTCTCATGCGCGCTCTTACCCGCTCTCGCCCCCGCCCGCGTGGGGATCGCCCGCCAGCGACGCGACGCTGAGCGCCGTGTAGCGCGCGCCGCTGGCCGCCAGATCGCTGCGCATGACGCGCAGGTCGTCCACACGCCAGCGCGCCGGCGCGGGCGGCGGGCCAGCCAGCAGGGCGCGCAGCCGCTGGGCGGCCGCCTCGTCGAGCGGACGCTTGAGGCGGGCCAGCGTCAGATGCGGCGAGTAGGCGCGCTGCTCGCGTGGGAATCCCTCCGCCTCCAGCGCAGCGGCCAGCCGCCGCTGGAGGACCAGCAGCGGGCGGGTCTGGCCGCCGACCCCCGCCCAGATGACGCGCGGCGCGGTTGGCGGGCCGAAGACGCCCAGCCCTGCCAGCGCCAACTCGAATGGCCGCGCGTGGCTCGCCACCTCGGCGCTCAGCGCGATGACGCGCGCCACCGCCTCATCATCCACCTCACCCAGAAACGCCAGCGTCAGGTGCAGGTCTTCGGGCGCGGGCAGCCGCAGATCGGGCAGCGCGTGCGCCAGCCGCGCCTCCTGCCGCCGCAGCGCCTCACGAGCGGCGTCGCTCAGGTCCAGCGCGATGAAGATACGCGTCATCGGACGCTCCTCCGCCTGCGCCGCGCCGCTGAGGATGGCTTGCGGCTCACACGCGCCGCCAGTCGCCCTTGCGCCACTGCGCGCATGGAATGCCGGTCGCGTCGAACGCGGCGAAAAGCGCGTCGAGGTCGAACGGCGCGCGCCGCAGCGAGATGTCGAGGCGCCCGCTATCGCTCGCGACGACCGCGTACTCGGCCCAGGAAGGATTGCGAATCAGCGTGGCGGGCGCGATGGCGTCCTTCGCGAAGCCAACCGCGCCTGGGTTGAGGATCAGCGCATCTCGCCAGCGGCGCAGGAGCTGCTGGTGGGTGTGGCCGCCCACATAGAGCTGCGCAGGCGTTGCGGCCAGCATCGCGTGCAGCGCGGCGTCTGGCGTCTCGGCGGTGATACGCTCATCAAACGAGCGCGGCGAGCCGTGATAGCACAGCAGCGTGGCGCCGTCTTCGCCGAGCGGCAGGCTGACGGTTGGCTGAAACGCGCGCATGGTCGCGACATCCTCGGCGGTGAGCTGCGAGGCGCACCAGCGGTCAAAGTCGTCGTTGCTTTCGATGGCGCTCACGTCCATCGCCACGCCGCTCGCCTCGACCTGGAGCGCGAGCAGGCTGGCGTCGGTGTTGCCCATCACAACGGAGCAGCCAAGCGCTCGGAGCCGGGCCACGACCTCGTGCGGCTGCGGGCCGAGCGCGGCGACATCGCCCAGGCAGACAATGCGCTCGACGCCCTCACTGGCGATCGCCGCCAACACCGCTTCGAGCGCTGGCAGATTGCCGTGGATGTCTGAGAGAATGGCGATCTTTGGCATAGCGCTTCCTCGCTTTCTCTTCGCTGGCGGCTGGCCCCACCCTCAGCCCCTCCCGCTCTGTGCGGGAGAGAGGAATCGCATCCTCTAGTGGCGGAAGTGGCGCTGGCCGGTGACGATCATCGCGATGCCGTAGGTGTTGGCCATCTTGATCGACTCCTCATCGCGGATCGAGCCGCCGGGCTGGATGATCGCCGTGACGCCCGCTTTGGCCGCCACCTCCACGCTATCGGGGAACGGGAAGTAGGCGTCGGAGGCAAGCACGCTGCCCCGCGAGCGCTCGCCCGCGCGATCAACGGCGATCTGCACGCTATAGACGCGGCTCATCTGCCCCGCGCCGACACCGACAACCATCAGATTCTTGGCCAGCACGATGGCGTTCGATTTGACATGCCGCACCACCTTCCAGGCGAAGAGCAGATCAGTCAGTTCCTCCAGCGTCGGTTCGCGCTCGGTCACCACGGTGCGCTGCGCGTCCAGATCGCTCGCCACATCGGCCGTCTGGATCAGCAGCCCGCCGCTGATGCGCCGCACATCCATGCGGCCCATGTCGTGGGCGTTGGTCGCCACGCTGGCGGGCGAGGTGGGGCCAATCGGCGCGTTGGTCGCCAGCAGCCGCAGGTTCTTCTTCTTTGTCAGCAGGGCCAGCGCGGCGTCTGAATAGCTAGGCGCGATGATCGCCTCATAGAAGAGCTGCGACACCTCCTGCGCGGTCGCCTCATCCACCTCGCGGTTGAATCCGACGATGCCGCCATAGGCCGAGACCGGATCGCCCGCGTGGGCGCGCGTGTAGCTCTGCGCCAGCGTGTCACCACACGCCAGCCCGCAGGGGTTGGTGTGCTTGACGATGGCCGTGGTCGGCGCGCTGAAGCTGGCCACAGCCGCCAGCGCGGCGTCCAGGTCGAGCAGATTGTTGTAGCCCAGCTCCTTGCCGTGGAGCATGTGTGAGCCAGCCACCGTCGCGATAGTTGGCGTGGGCCGCGTCGTCTGCTCGCCCGCCTGCTCGCCAGCGGGCGCCTCGGCGCTGTGCGCGTCGGTGGCCTCGTCGGCAGCCTCGTCGGCGCGCTCATCCAGCCCGCCGTGGTCCTGCGTCCAGCCATAGAGCGCCGCCGCCTGGTGCGGATTCTCGCCGTAGCGCAGCTTGCGCAGCCGCCGCAGTCCCAGCGTCACCTGTTCGGGGAAGGCGGCGTCCTCCTGGCCACGCCGCAGATAGGCGGCGATGGCGGTGTCATAGAGCGCGGTGATCTGGAAGGCGGTGATGGCCAGCCGCCGGCGCGTCTCCAGACTGACGGCGCCGGTCGTCTCCAGCTCGATCAGCGTCTCCTCGTAGTCCTCTGGCCGCGCGATGACGGTGACGGCGGCGAAGTTCTTGGCGGCGGCGCGCAGCAGTGTCACTCCGCCGATGTCAATCTTCTCGATGGCCTCCTCCAGCGTCACGCTGGGCCGCGCGATGGTCTCGGTGAAGGGATAGAGGTTGCAGACCACGATGTCTATCGGCTGGAGGCCATGCTGTTGCAGCTCAGACATGTGCGCGGGATCATCGCGGCGAGCCAGCACGCCCGCGTGGACGGCGGGATGCAGCGTCTTGACACGCCCACCCAGGATCTCCGGGAAGCCGGTCAGCTCGGCGATGGAGCGCACCGGCACACCAGCGGCCTCCAGCGCGCGCATGGTGTTCCCCGTCGAGAAGATCTCGACGCCCTGCTGCGCCAATCCGGCGGCGAAGGCTTCGATGCCGTGCTTATTGTCCACGCTGATGATGGCGCGCATAGCTGTAGCTCCTCACAACGGCTCGGCGAAACGATCGGACGACAATACGAGCGCCGCCGCTACGGCGCGTCACAGACTGGCCATGACCGCTTTGCAGATCGCCCGCAGCGTCGGGAAGACGCCCTGCCCCGTCAGCGCGGAGGCGGCGAAGGCAGGCACATGGCGGCGATTCAGGTAGCGGTCGAGCGTGGGGATGGGGACAGCGCCGGGCAGGTCGCGTTTATTCCACTGCATGATGAACGGGAACGCGCCGAGATCTTTGCCCATGCGGCGCATGTTCATCTCCAGTTCCAGCAGGTTCTGAAAGTTCTCCTCCAGCTTCTCCGGCGAGGAGTCGGCCACGAAAACGATGCCATCCACGCCGTTGAGCACGGCCACGCGGGTGCGCTCATAGAGCACCTGGCCTGGCACGGTGTAGAGGGCGAAGCGCACGCGAAAGCCGTGCACCTGGCCGAGATCGAGCGGGAGGAAGTCGAAGAAGAGCGTGCGCTCGCTCTCGGTGGCGATGGAGAGCAGGTCGCCGCGCGCGGTCTGCGGCGCACGGCTGTGGATGTATTGCAGGTTAGTCGTTTTCCCGCAGAAGCCCGTGCCATAGTAGACGATCTTGCACTGGATTTCCCGCTTGGCGACGTTGATCAGCGCCATGCGCCACCTGCTCTATTCACACAATCTCCCATGCCCGACCCGCTGGAGCCGCTATCCCGGCTAATCCTGAAAGAGTGAGTCAATGGCGCTGGCCGCGTCGCTGCGGAACTGCACGTTCACCACCTGCTGACGCGCCTCTGATGCGCCGTGGCGCACGCGGTCGAGCACGCGCTCGAGTTCGTCGCAGGCCTTGCGCGCCAGCACGCGCACCAGCCCCACATGCGTCTGCTTGTCAAAGACCACCACCAGCAGCCACTGCTCGCCAATCAAGTTGCTCAGGATGCTCTCCTGCGCGCCCTGCTGCAAGATGGAGCGAAAGTCGCTCTCGCCGAGGATCTCGGCCACCTGGCGCGAGGAGGAGAAGGCGCCCGCCATCAGTGCGCCCAGCGCCGTCAGATCGCGCTGGCCCGGCTGGCCGTGCGAGGCGATCAACTGGCCGCTCTTGTCGAGCAGGATGGTGTGGCTGGCGCTGGTGTCGAGCGCCAGCCGCCCCAGGACACGCGCGATGTTGGTCAGCTCGCCTTCTGACACCACGAGATTGGTGAGTTGCTCCATGCTGTGCCTCTTGTGTCCTCGCGCGCTCACAGCGAGCCGCGCGCTCCGTCC
>JAICVT010000305.1 GCA_025935235.1 Ktedonobacterales bacterium
AGCCGCGCACCGCCGCGATGAAGCCGCTCTTGCCGGTCGCCGCCTTGGCGAACTTCATCGCCCCTTCGACGGCCTCGGTTCCGCTGGAGACGAAGAAGGCGTACTGGATGTCGCCTGGCGTGATCTTGGCCAGCAGGTCGGCCAGCATGCCGCGCGGCCAGTCGAGCAGTTCCTGCGTGGGCATCGGCGCGCGGTCGAGTTGCGCCTTGACGGCGGCGATCACCTTCTGGTGCGACCACCCCAGGCTGAGCAGCCCATAGCCGCCCAGACAGTCAATGTAGCTGCGGCCCAGCACATCGGTGAAGGTCGCGCCGCGCCCGCTCCACTCGACGGCGGCGAAGTCGCCGCCCTCGGTGACAGACTTGCGGTATTGCAGGAAGCCGGGGTTAAAGTGGTTGGCGAAATTGTCCACTGTCAGCCGCGCCAGCGATTGCGCCTGCTGCTGGGTGAGCGCATCCGCATGGATGATGTCGAGGTAGCTGCGCGCGGTCGTCAGGGCGTCGTCAAGACTGCCAGCGTGGTTGGTATGGTCAGCGTGGTCGAGGGCTTTCGGTGTGCGTGAAGTACTCATAGATTCCTTGTACCTGCGGGTATGGACATCGCCAGCGCATGCGCGCCATCTCTGGCGTCGCGCAGTTGCGAGCGGAAGGTATCAGGTATGCCGAACGTGTGATGCGGCCCGCCCGAAGCCTGGCGCCCCGAAGGTTCGGCGCGCGTCAGGCTTCGGCCTGCTGACCTCACTCTCGACCTCAGACTCCCACTCGCGAATGGCCGTGGACGCGCTCAGGCGTCACGGCGCGCTGCGCCCTCGGCCCGACCCGCCTGGCGGGCGCTTACAGTGAGGGGCATGCGGCCAACGAGCAAACAACGAGCAAACGATGACGAGCCATCACAAACGTTCGTGTGCGATCACGCGCAGGCGTGTGTGAAGGATGCGCTCGGCGAACGAGCGCTGGATAGGGCTTGATCGGGATACAGGGAGCCGCCGAGACCGGTCTACTCGCCGCAGCATGCCACGCGGGCATGCGACGCGAATGGAGCGTGACCAGGCTGGCTGTTGGACGAGACTACGCGAACGATCAGCGCGTGATCTGAAGTAGCGCGCGAGTCAGCGCAGGCGCACGGGAAGCGATGAGAGGTGGCTGGCTGACGAGCCTCATTACCTGGCCATGCGAGGGCAGGGCGCGGGCAACGGTCAGGCCACGAGCGCGCGATTCCGCAGGGGGCGCGGAAAGAGGATGGTTGAGGGGGTCAGGGGTAGCAGGTAGCGAGGTGATAGCCCTTGAATGGCATGTAGCGTCGTAGAAAGCCCGCTCGCGCGAGCTCGGTCAATGAAGGGTCTGAGGGCTTCATGACATCCTCCCAGAAGTCGGAAGCGTTGTCTACCTCTCAGTGTACCCAGCGCGCCGCCAAAAGGCAAGCCGCGGTTTGGCGCAGTTTCGCGCCAGCGCCGCCAACACCTTCTATACACAGTGGCGAATGGCGCCGCGCCGAATCTCCGCGCCGCGCGTGGTACAGTCGGGCTAGAGCCGCGCGCCAGAGACCACGCCAGGATTACGCCAGCGCGGCGCGAAAGGCAGGTTTGCACGCCCATGACGGCGCCATTGACCACTCCGCTGACATCGCCCCAGACCATCGCCGCTCCCACATCGGACGCCCATAGCTCCAGCCCCTGGCCGAGCGCGCGTCCCAGAGCGCCCTGGCGCGACGCGCTCTCGCCCGCCGTCGCCGAGGCGCTGGCGCTGCCCGACATCGCGCAGATCAGCGACGACGCGGTGGATGTAGTGGTGGTGGGCGCGGGGATTGCGGGGCTGAGCGCGGCGTGGGCGGCCAGCCAGGTAGGGGCCAGCGTACTCGCGCTGGAGGCGGCGCCCGCCATCGGTCACGGCGCGACCGGACGCAACGCGGGCATCCTCAGCGCGGGCATCAACATGGGGCTGGCCGAGCTGCCGCCCGACAGTCCGCACCGCGCGATGTGGCCCGCCACCACACGCGAACTGCTGGGGCTGGTGGAGGAGGTAAAGCAGCCGGGCGCGCTGCTGGCGGCCTCGCTGACGGGCGCGCTCAGTCTGGCCGAGACGACAGCGGCGGCACGGCGACTGGCGCGCGAGGCGCGGGCGCGGGTGGCGCTGGGGCTGCGCGCCGAACTGTGGAGCGCGGCGCAGGTGGCCGAGCGCACCGGCGGACGGCTGGAGACGCGCGGTGTGGTGGAGGCGCTCTGGCTGCCTGATGAGGGACGCATCCAGCCGTTGACGCTGCTGGCGCGCACGGCGGCCCAGGCGCGCGCGGCTGGCGCGACACTGGCAGGCAATGCGCGTGTGGCGGACTGGGAGGCGCGCGCTGGCGGATGGCGCGTGCGGCTGGTGGATAGCCGCGAGATCGCCGCGCGCGGGCTGATCGTGGCGACGGGGCCGGTCCCAACGCCGACGGCGCGCATCTATGCGCTGGCCTACGCGCTCGATCTGCCCGCCGACTTTCCGCTCTTCTGGGACGCCGCGCCCTACACCTACTGCGACTATCGTCCCGCCGATGGCGCGATCGTCACCAGCGGCGGGCGCTACGGGCGGGCGGGCGGCTCACCGCGCGAGGCGAGCTACTATCGGCGGCTGGAACGCGGCGCGCGCCACTGGCTGCCTGAGCTGGCGCAGGCCACCCCCAGCCACGCCTGGGCGCTGGACCTGGATGTCAGCGCCGATCTCGCTCCCCAACTACGCGATCTGGCGGAAGAGGGCGGGCGCGCCCCAGGATGCGCCATCGAGGGGCTGGGCGCGCTGGGTGTGCTGCCCGGCAGCATCCTTGGTCGGCGCGCGGGCGAGGCGCTGGCGCGGCGGCTCGGCGCCTGAACGCGGAGAACCCTCATCGGGCTGGCGCCTGTCTGGCGCCACGCGGATTCGCTACAATTATCGTGTATCCGCGATGCGTATCCTGCTGTGAGCGAGCGGCGCGCCGCTGGCTGAGATGAGCGGAGCGGCGCGCTGCCACAGAAGGATAGTCAGGAGCCTGCCACGATGAGCGATGACCTGGAGACTGAGACCCTGGAGACGCGCGGCGCCAGTGAAGGGATGCTGGCGCCCGACTTCGCCCTGCCCAACGCGGCGGGCGAGATCGTGCGGTTGAGCGATCTGCGCGGCAAGAATGTCGTGCTCTACTTCTATCCCAAGGACGACACGCCGGGCTGTACCGCCGAGGCGTGCTCCTTCCGCGACAACTACGCCGTCATCGGCCAGCTCGATGCTGAAGTCATCGGCATCAGCAGCGATTCGCAGTCCTCGCACCGGGATTTCGCGGCCAAATACCACCTGCCCTTCCCACTGCTGAGCGATGCGAGCGGCGCGGTGCGCAAAGCCTACAAGGTTCCGGCGACGCTGGGCGTGATCCCTGGCCGCGTGACCTATGTGATTGATAAGCAGGGCGTCATCCGCCGCATCTTCACCTCGCAGCTCAACATCGAGCGGCACCTCGCCGAGGCGCTGGCTGGCCTGCGCGAGCTGACCGGCGAAGCGCGAGAAGCGTAGCAGAGCTGGCCGAACCCTCACCCCTGCCCCTCTCCCAGAGGGCGAGGGGAGTTGCGGTCGCCTGATGGGTTACGCGGTGGCGGCAACGTGGGCCAGTTGGGCGCCTACACCGGCTCGACCGTCACGGGGGTGCTGTTGAGCAGCGCGTCGCCGGAGAGCGGCTCGATGCCCTGGTCGGGGATCAGCCGGTTGAGGCTGACGCCCGCATGCTGGCGCGCCACCCGCAGCCGCGCGCCGGGCTGGTCGTGGCCCCAGCCGTGCGGCAAGCTCACCACCCCCGGCGTCATCTCATCCGTCACGCGGACGGGCGCCACCAGCGACGCCACCGCCGAGGTGATGCGCGCGCGCCCGCCATTGGCCAGCCCCAGCCGCGCCGCGTCGGCCTGGCTCACCAGTAGCGCGCACGGATCCTCGCCCTTCACCAGCGGCTCCAGGTTGGCCATCCACGAATTGTTGGAGCGCAGCTCGCGCCGCCCGATCAGCGTCAGCGCTGGCCGTGGGCGCGTCATGGAGGCTCGCAGCCGCGCCGCATCCGCCAGCAGCGGCTCCGGCGCCAGCTCGATCCTGCCCGATGGCGTGCGCAGAACCTCCGGGATGCGTGGCTGCAGCGGGCCGAGGTCCACGCCGTGCGGCTTCGCTTCCAGCGCCGCCAGCGTCAGACCATCCGGGCGCGCGCCGAAGCCATCGCCATACGGCCCAACGCGCAGCAGGAAGTCCAGCAGGCGCTCGGCGCCGACACGCGGCGCCAGCGCGGCCAGCAGCTCGTCCACCTCGCGCCCGGCCACTGGCGACCCGTCCGTGCGCGTCTCGGCCTGGATGACCTGCCGCGCCACATACTCGTCGAGCGCGGCCAGCGGGACGGCGCGCCCCTGCCCCGCCGCGATGCCCGTCAGCCGCAGCAAAATCTCTGATTCGTCGGGCTGGCCCGGCGCGCGCTGGAAGACTGGCAGCGAATAGTTGGCGATGTTGCGCGTCGAGAGCTGGTAGAACGCCAGGTCGTAGTGGCTGCGCTCCAGCGGCGAGGGCGGCGGCAGGATGACGCTCGCGTGGCGCGTCGTCTCGTTGAGGTAGCAGTCCACGCAGATCAGCGCCTCCAGCGTGGCCAGCGCGGCTCCCAGCCGCTCGCCGTTGGGCGCGCTGAGGGCTGGGTTGCCCGCCACCGTGATGAGCGCGCGCACCTGACCCTCGCCCGGTGTCTCGATCTCCTCGGCCAGGCAGGCGGTCGGCAGCTCGCCAATCACCTCAGGCGCGCCGCGCACCCGGCTGCGGATGCGCCCCAGCTTCAGGCCGCGGCCGCGTCCCGGCGCGCCGCTGGTGTTGCGCGCGCCCGCCGCCGCCTGCGGAAACATCACGCCGCCCTCGTGGTCGAGCGCGCCAAGCAAGATGTTCAGCGCGTCGCCCAGCCAGCTCGTCAGCGAGCCAAACTCCTGCGCGCAGGCGCCCAGCCGGGTGTAGACGGCGGGATGCTGCGCGGCGGCCAGCTCGCGCGCCACCCGGCGGATCGTCTCGGCCTCGACGCGGCAGATCGGCGCGACCGCTTCGGGCGTGAATGGCTCGGCGGCGGCGCGCAGGTCGTCCAGCCCATTCAGATGCTCGCTCAGTCGTCCGGGATGCGTCAGCCCCTCGGCAAAGAGCGTCTGGATGATGGCGAAGAGCAGCAGCGCATCGGTCCCCGGCTGCACAGCCAGATGCGCGTCGGCCTCCTGCGCGGTGCGCGTGCGACGCGGGTCCACCACCACCAGCCGCCCGCCGCGCGCTCGCAGCGCTCGCAGACGGTCGCGCATATTGGGCGCGGTCAGCAGGCTGCCATTCGAGACGAGCGGATTGGCCCCCAGGATCAGCAGGTAGTCGCAGCGGTCCACATCGGGGA
>JAICVT010000142.1 GCA_025935235.1 Ktedonobacterales bacterium
CGCGCGCCGTCGGCCACCATGCGCTGGGCCTGGGCCACGGCGGCGCTGACGATCTGCTCCGGCGCCATCCGCTCCAGCGCGACGCCATCCTGCGAGAAGGAGTCGGGGGTGATGTTGAGGATGCCCATCACCCAGGTGCGCTCGCCCCAGGTCATCTGGCGCGCGCCCCAGGTGGTGGGCGACAATGGCGAAATCTCTGGCATGCGTCGTCGTCACTCCATGTTGATGCGCCGTACAGCGCCACCATGTCGGCGCAGTCGGCGCCTGGAGTATACGACGAGGCGCGCCCCCACCCCCAGTCCCTCCTCCGCAGTGCGGAAGAGGGGAGTGAGCGGAGGAAGAGGCGAAATGAGTAGCGGGACTAGCCTTTCACCGCGCCAGCCGTCAGGCCAGAGACGATGCGCCGCTGGAAGAGCAGCACCATGATGACCAACGGGATCGTCACGATCACCGCCGCCGCGGCGATCTGCCCCCAGGGGATGGTGAACTGACCGCCGAAGAGTGTGATGGCCACGGTCACGGTCTGCGCGCCATTTGGATCGCTGGTCATCGTCAGGCCAAACAGGAAGTCGTTCCAGGTGTAGATGAACGCCAGAATCGCCGTCGTGAAGACGCCCGGCGCAGCCAGCGGCACGATCACATGGCGGAACGCGCCCAGGCGCGTGTCACCATCCACCAGCGCGGCCTCCTCCAGGTCGGCGGGCAGGTCGCGGAAGAACGACGTGAGGAACCAGACCGTCAGCGGCAGGGTGAAGACCAGATCAGGAATGATCAGCGCCGCGTAGGTGTTGTAGATGCCAAGGTTGGTGAACACGACGAACAGCGGCCCAACCAACACGATGATGGGGAACATCGTCACCGCCAGGATGATCGCCAGCGTCGCCGACTTGCCGAAGAAGCGCATGCGCGCGATGGCATAGGCGCACAGCGAGCCGAGCACCACGCACAGCACCGTGGTGATGACCGCGACGACGAAGCTGTTGATCAGGTCGCGCGTGAAGAAGGTTGAGCCGCCACCAAAGTCAGAGATGTAGCTCTCAAGCGTGAAGCTATGCGGGAAGAGCGTTGGTGGCGACGCGACGACCTCCAGGCTATCTTTGATGGAGGTGATGATCGTCCAGTAGAAGGGCGCCAGGGCGATGAAGGTGACGATCACGACGCCCGCGATCCGTCCCGTCATTCCCCAGTTGATGCGTCGCAGGCGCGGCTGCGCCTCGCCTGTCGCGACGGCGCTGGTGGTGGAAGAAACGGGTTGCGCGCTGGTAGCCATATGGAGCCTCTCGATCTTGCTGACAGGGGAGTGGTGTTGCGCCCCTGGCTCATTCCTGTCGCGAGATGCCGCCCATCCAGTAGACAAAGATGATCGCGACCACGGTGGCGAAGATCGCCAGAATCACCGATGCCGCTATCCCTGGCGCAAAGTCGAACGTCGTGCCAGTGAACATCTTGTTGTAGGAGTAGGTGGCCATCGTCTGGACCTGGTTCCCGGCAAGAATGTAGAACAGGTCGAAGACCCGGATGGCGTCGAGCGCGCGGAAGAGCAGCGCGATTAACAGCGAGTTCTTCAGCAGCGGAAGGGTAATCATCCAGAACTGCTGCCAGCGACTGCTGCCGTCAACCGCAGCCGCCTCGTAGAGGTCGGCGGAGATGACTTGCAGGCCCGCCAGGATCAGCAGCGCCATGAACGGCGTCGTCTTCCATACATCGGTGATGACCGTCGCCGTCAGGATGCCCCAGTTCGTTTGCAAGAGCGTCGAGCCAGGCTTGAGGATGTGCAGTCCCTGCAGGATATAGGTCACGATGCCGGTCTGGTCGTTGTACATCAACTGCCAGATGCGCCCGGAGACGATGGTGGGGAAGGCCCACGGAATCAGGATCGCCGCGCGCACCAGCCCGCGACCGGGGAAGCTGGCATTGATGAGCAGCGCGATCAATAGCCCGAAGAAGGTCTCCAGCGCGACGCTGATGACGCTGAAGGCAATCGTCCAGAAGATCGAGCCTCGGAACTGCGGATCGCCGATCACCTGGATATAGTTGCGCAGCCCGACGAAATCAGAGCCGCTGGCAATCAGCGGGTTGTCGAGCAGGCTCAGGCGAATCGCGTCCAGAATGGGGAAGACCGCGACGAGCAGAATGACGATCAGCACCGGCGCGACCAGCCCGTAAGGGAGCAGGCCGTTTCCAGCGTCGAGACGTTGGCGCAGACCCTTCAATCCTGTGGTTTCGGCCTTCGCTTCCGGGTGCAGGGCCGCTGTAGTCATAGCGTTCTCCCGTCTCTCACAGGCCAGTTCGCCTGCGCGCCTCCTCGATACATCCCATGAATGAGGCGCGGTGAGCGAGTAGATCCAGGCGGTTCAGAACGGCTGACGACCAGCGGAGACTCCTGCCTCCACCAGTCGCCTGCCACGAGGATACGACGCCGCGCGAAATCGTTAGGAGACGATCCCCTGCAATTGCGTCGCCAGTGCGCTCATCGCATCAGCCGGAGCCGCCTGCTTGAGCAGCGCATTATGCACCTGCTGCTGAATCGCCAGTGTCACGTCCGGGTACTTCGGCGTCACCGGGCGCGGCTGCGCCGTCTGGAAGACGGGCTTCAGCTTGGCGAAGAATGGGTTGGCCTTCAGCACATCCGCGTCGTCGTAGATGCTCTGGAGCGTCACGGTCAGCGAGGCTTTGATGGCCGCCTCTTTCTGCGCTGGCTCCTGCATCATGTAGTGGACAAACTGCCAGGCCGCATCGGTCTTGGATGAGAAGGCGTTGATGCCGAGCTGCCAGCCGCCCAGTGACGAGTGCCCGGTAGTGTTGCTGCCACCGTAGAGCATGGTGTGCACGTCGAACTTGCCGACGATCTTCGACTCGGAGGCGTTTTGCCCGTGTGCGTAGGCATACGGCCAGTTGCGCATGAACGCCGCGTCGCCGTTCTGGAAGGTCGTGCGAGCGTCCTCTTCTTTGTAGGTGGTGACGGCCTGCGGCGAGATGCCCCCAACCCAGCTCACCATCTGTGTCAGGCCCTGCACGGTCTGTGGGCTGGTGGTCGTGACCGTCTTGGGGTTGTTCGGATCGAGGATCGAGCCGCCGTACCCATAGACCACTTCCACGAAGTCGCAGACCAGGCCCTCGTACTGGGCGCCCTGCCAGACATAGCCATACTTCACGGCGCCGCTAGAGAGCGCCTGCTGCGCTGAATTGGTCAGGTCATCCCAGGTGTTGGGCGGGGTCGGCACGAGATCGGTGCGATAGTAGATCAGGCCAGCGTCGGTGCGGAATGGCGCCGCCCAGATCTTGCCGTTATACGTGCAGCCCGCCACAGGGCCGGGCAGGTAGTTCTGGCGCTCGCTGGCGGGCCACTTGCCGTCAATAGGAAACGTCCAGCCGCTCGCACCGAACTGGGCGGGCCAGATGATATCCATCGACATGATGTCAATGCTGTTGCTGCGCGCGCGCAACATCGTGCTGAACTTCGTCAGCAGTTGGCCAGTATCGCTTGGACCATTCGTCCAGTGGACCTGCACGTCTTTCTGGCTCTGGTTGAACTTGTTGACCAGATCCTGGTACGTGCCAGTGGCCTCGTTCTCGCTTTCCCACGCGACGACTGTGGGACCGCCGCTGCCGCCACTGCCGCAGGCGTCGAGCAGGGTGCCGACAAACGAAGCGCTCAAGCCGAGGACGGCCGCGCGCTCGACGAAGGCCCTCCGGGACATGCGCCCGGCCCGCATCTTGACGATCATCTCGTCGATGGCTTCGCGACGTTCTGAATTCATGCGTATCCTCCGTTGGATCATGACTTGTGGCGCTGTCGAGCGCCAACGCAAGAACTGCGCGCCCGCCTGCCGCTGGGTGCGAGAGCCGCTGGCTAATACCTCCTCACCCTGAACGCCCACCGTCACGACACGGCTAGCAGCCAATAATACCTGCGCTCCCTGCCTCGTCGCTCATTCCTTGCCACAGGGTATGCGCGGGCGAGTCCGTCGCCCGCGCACAGTATACCCAACACGAAGCGCTTTGCGAAAGGCAACCGGCCCGCGCGCATTCGTGCGGCCGAGCGACAAAACCGCGCTCACGAGGAATCGGTCGCTGCCTCAGCCACGCAAACCGGGCGCCGACCCACGCGCTCACGTTGTGGGCTCCCCGCTCCCGAAACGCGCTGTAACGTTTGTGGCCGCCACGTGTCCATATGCCAGATGTCGACATCAAGCAAACAGTTCACACAGCGATACTCGCGCGTTCTCTAGGGAGTACGTTCACATGCGTTCAACATTCACCGCTCGGCTCGCAATCCGTCTTGGCGCCCCGCTGCTCATCGCGGGCGCCGCGCTCTCACTGGTGGGCCACGCGGCGCCCACGCAGGCCGCCGGGCGTGCCACCGACCTCGTCGGCCATGTCTATGTGCTGGAGAATCCCGCTGGCCCAAACAGCATCTCCGTTTATGATCGCTCCAGTAATGGCGCGCTGACCTATGCCCGCACGACGGCCATCGGCGGCCTGGGCACAGGCAACCCGCTCGGCTCGCAGGGCTCGCTGACCCTGGCGGCTGGTCATCTCTTCGCTGTGGATGGAGCCAGCAACCAGATCTCAGTCGTGGCGATCCACGATGGCGCGCTGACGCCTGCGGGTGTCTACAACTCGCGCGGCGCGCTGCCAGTGAGCGTGGCCTATTCCGCTGGCCGCCTCTATGTCGTCAACAACGGCGACACCACTCATCCAGCCAATGTCGCCGGCTTCACGGTCGCCGCCGATGGCGCGCTCGCGCCGATCCCCGGCGCCGATGCGACGCTCAGCGCGGCGCTGCCTGGTCCGGCGCAGGTCGCCGTCAGCCCTGACGGCGCGATCCTGGCCGTGACGGAGAAGGCGACCAACATCGTAGACACCTTCCAGATCGCGGCGGATGGCGGTCTGGATTCGCGCATCAGCACGCCGGCGGTCGGCCAGACACCCTTCGGCTTTGCGTTCAACCCGGCCCAGCCCGGCCAGCTCGTCGTGGCAGATGCCAGCGGCGGCGCGACGGGCGCGAGCGCTGTAACGACGTATCGCGTCAGCGAGCGCGGCGAGGTCGTCAGCGCAAGCCTGGCGCCCGACTATCAGACGGCGGCATGCTGGCTGGTCGTGACCGCCAACGGCAAATTCGCCTACACCGCCAACGCAGGCAGCGGGACGATCTCTGGCTATCGGCTGGGGAGCGATGGCGGGCTGAGCTTGCTCGATGCCAACGGCCTGACCGCCTCCACCGGCGCGAACAGCCACCCGCTGGAGATGACCTTCTCGCCGAACAGCCACGATCTCTACGTGCTCGATGCCTTCACCCACACGCTGAGCGCCTTCACCGTCGGCCACGATGGCGCGCTGGCGACCATCGCCCTCAGCGGGGTGAGCCTGAACGCGGGCGCGGTCGGCCTGGCCGCCGACTAGCGGCTCGTCAGCGGTCAAACCATTCTCGCGTGGGCGCGGGCCAACACTCCATCACGGTTGGCGCGCCCACGCGGGGTGATCGCGTCAGACGCCAGACAGCAGGGAGAACACGTACGTATCAGCCAGCTCATCAACCGTCGCTGCGGTATACTCATCCCAGAGCGCCCGGCGTAGACAGACATACCGATGGCTCGTGGAGGGGTAGCGGCAGCGTGGTGAGCGATAGAAGCGACGGACACGCCAGCGCGCGAACCGCGGATGCGGCGCTGGTGGCCAGCCTGCTGAGCGGCGATGAAGCGACCTTCATGCGGCTGGTCGAGCGCTATCAGGTGGCGATGGTGCGACTGGCGCAGGTCTACGTGCGCGACCGCGCGGTGGCCGAAGAGGTGGCGCAGGACGCCTGGCTCGCCGCGCTGAAAGCCCTTCCACGGTTCGAGGGGCGCTCATCGTTCAAGACGTGGTTGTTTCACATCCTCGTCAACGCCGCCAGAACCCGCGCCCAGCGCGAGCGCCGCAGCGTGCCATTCTCGGCGCTGACAGGCGCCGACGACGCGCTGGCCGATGACCAGCCGAGCGTCGCGCCAGAGCGCTTCCATCCCGACGGCCAGCCCTACGCGGGCGGCTGGATCACCTTTCCCCAGCGCTGGGATCACCTGCTGGAGGCCAGCCCGGAGGCCAGCGTCGCCAACCACGAGACCCGCGAGCGGCTGCTGGCGGCCATCGAGCGACTGCCCAGCTCCCAGCAGAGCGTCATCCGCCTGCGCGACATCGAGGGCTATCCGGCGGAGGAGGTCTGCCAACTGCTCGGCCTGAGCGAGGCAAACCAGCGGGTGCTGCTGCATCGGGCGCGCTCGCGTGTGCGACAGGCGCTCGAAGCCTATTTCGCCGAAGACTGACCCGGCCTGGCAAGGGGAACGACGATGCGAGAGATGACCTGCAAACAACTGGTCGAGCTGGTGACGGCGTACTTCGAGAACGCGCTGCCCACCGATGAGCGCGCGGCCTTCGATCGCCACGTCGGCGCCTGCCCCGGCTGCGCTACCTATGTGGAGCAGATGCGCCAGACGATCGCGCTGGTTGGCGGCCTGCGCGAGGACGACATCTCGCCTGACGCCGAGCGCAACCTGCTACAGGCCTTCCGCGGCTGGAAGGATGACCAGCGCTAGCTCGCCTCTCCCGCAGAGCGGGAAGGAGTTGGGGGAAGGGCGCGCCCTACAGCAGCGCGAAGAGTATGAACCCCGCCGCGCCCGCTTCGAGCCAGCGCAGCAGCACGACCACCGCGACCAGCAGCACGATCAGCAGGATCGCGATGGCGATCCATGTCCCCGATGGGCGCCCGCGCGTCTCGCGCGTGGGCGGCTCCGTCAGTCGCGAGCCAGGGAGTGTCGCGCGCACCTCTGACCGCTGGGAAGCGCCTGCGGGGACGCCAGCGGGCGAGCCAGGGCGCGGCGTCAGGTCCATCTGGCTCATCAGTGGCCGCTGCGGCGTCGCTTGCGCCGACTGCCACGGCGGCTGCATTGATTGCATCGGCTGCATCGGCTGCATCGGCTGCTGCGTGGGCATGAACGACCCAGGCATCGCGTTATTCGCCGCCGAACGCGACGCCGATGGCCGCGAGGTCGGTCGCGAGGTCGGATGCGAACCTGGATGCGAGGTCGGATAGCTGGGAGGGATCGCGGGCATGCGTCCCAGCGTGCGGGCGCTGAGCGGGCCTGACATATCCTCTGATGTCTGTGAATCGGCGTATCCGCCGATGGCGCTGCCAGCGCCGATCTGGCTGCCCTCGCTGCGCGCGCTGCCCGGCCCACCGCTGGCGAATGGGCCAATCGGGCCAACCGGGCCAACGCCGCTCGGCGCGCCGGGCAGGGCGTCCAGCCCAGTGAAAGGCATATTCAGTTCCGGCAGGATGCCCGTCAGCGACGACGCGGAGGAGGACGCGGAGGAAGACGACGAGGAACGCTGCGCGCCCCACTCGCTCGACTGCGATGCTGAGGTCGTCAGCGAGCTGGCCGAACGCAGGCTGCTGGGATCAAACGACGCGGCGTCCACAATCGGCCCACTCGGCGGGCGCTGCCGCCACGGCGGTGGAACCGCTGGCTGGTCTGGCGCGATGGGCGGTGGCAGCACGATCGGGACCTGCCCGGTGGGGCGCGAGCCGCCCTGTGACGATGGGCTGCCTAGCACGAAGGTCGGCGCGTCGCCCGCATCGGCGATCAGCGCGCTCAGCAGCGCGGCGCCCAACTCACCCGCGCGCTGGAACCGGTCGGCGGGCTGTTTCGCCATCGCCCGCATTACCACCGCCTCCATCGCCGCTGGCACGTTGGGATTGTAAGCGCGCACTGGCCTGGGATCTTTATGGAGGTGCGCCTGCATGACCTCGTGCGAGGTCGAGCCAGAGAAGGGCAGTCGCCCGGTCAGCAGCAGGTAGAGTACCACGCCCAGCCCATAGATGTCTGAGCGGGAGTCGCTGCTGCCCACGACCTGCTCCGGGGCCATATACTCTGGCGTGCCGGCATCGGGACGATTGCGCGGCGCTTGCAGTTTCTGGGTGGCGTTGACGATCTTGGCCAGCCCAAAATCGGAGAGCATTAGCCGCCCGTCAGCATGGATCAGCATGTTGGCGGGTTTGACATCGCGATGCACCACCTTGCGATGGTGGGCGTACTCTAGCGCGTCGGCGATCTGCGAGCCATAGGTGACGACCTCGCCAATCGGCAGCGGCGCGCGCGGCAGCAGGTCTTGCAGACTTCCGCCGCTGACGAAGGGCATCACCAGGAAGAGCGCCTCGGTATCGCCGAAGTCGAAGAGCGGCACGATGTTGGGGTGGTCGAGGCCCGCCGCGACACGCGCCTCACGCATGAAGCGATCGCGGAAGCCGGGGCGGTCGGCGAGGTTGCGGTTCAGCACTTTGACAGCCACCTCGCGACCCAGGCGGACATCGCGAGCCAGGTAGACCTGCGCCATGCCTCCTTCGCCGAGTTGCCGCCGCAACTCATAGTTGCCCAGCCGCCACTCCACCATGCTCTCTGGCCCTTCCTCTCACTTGTCTCGCAGTCACCGCCATCCCTGGCGGTACTGGGGCGCCGCTCGGTCTGCCGCGTGATGGATTCTGTTGGCTATTATACTCTTCCTCTCTCTTCACACGCCCCCTTGCCATTACCTTTGACGCATGGCCGATTTTGGCTGCGTGGGGCATCCCTTACCAACCGGCAGTCGCCCATCATCCGGGGATGAAGAAGGCGCCCACAGCCACGATCAGATAGAAGATCAAGAGTTGTAGCCCCTCCAGCCAGGTAGACTCACCATCCAGGCTTATGAGCGCGAAGAGTCCAGCGACCAGGCCAAAGATGACCAGCTCGAGTAGCGAGAAATCGAGGTCGAGCGGCGTGCCAACCAGCGGCCCCACTAGAATCAGCAGCGGCGCGATCAGCAGCGCGATCTGGATGGAGGAGCCAGCCGCGACCGAGAGCGTCGCTTCCATGTGGTCGGCCAGCGCCGTGCGCAGCGCCGTCACATACTCCGCCGCCGCGCCGATCAGCGGCAGCACGATCAGCCCCACGAAGAATGAGCTAAGCCCCAGCGTTTTGGAGAGCGGCTCGATGGCGCCCGTCAGCAGTTCGCTGGCGACGGCGACCAGCGCTGTCGCCGCCACCAGCGTCAGGATGTCGAAGAGCGGGCTGGCCCGCCGCCAGCGCGCAATCGTCGCCGCCAGCCCGCCACGCGCTTCGGAGCGGCTCTCGCTCGCCGCCACGGTAGCGCCCATCTCGGCGACGGGTGTGGACGCGCGCTCCTCATCCGCCTTATCCGCCTTATCCGCCTCATCCGCCTCATCCGCGTCGGCGCTGGCAGGCGCTTCGGGACGCAGGCGCGTGGCGCGCAGACCAAAGACCGAGAATGCCAGGTAGCCCATATAGCTAACCAGCAACAGCGGCGCGACGATCAGGCTCATCTCATGCAGCGCCAGCCCGTGGACGGTGTCCGAGCCGGAGACGGCGCCCGCGCCCACCGTCGCCATCAGCGAGGGGACAGCCAGCCCCACCACCGCCAGCGCCAGCATCAGCGCATATTGCCCAGCGTTGCGCTCCTTGAAGCGCTGCACGCCATAGCGCCAGCCGCCTGCCAGCATCGCGGAACCGAGCGTGAAGAGCGCGTTGCCGATGATGCCGCCCGCGATGGCGGCGCGCACCACATCGGGCAGGCCAGCCGCCAGCGCCGAGACGCCGATGATCAGCTCCGCCGCGTTGCCGAAGGTCGCGTTGAGCAGGCCGCCTACCAGCGGACCTACTCGCTCCGCCAGTGACTCCGTCGCCTCGCCAATCAGCCCCGCCAGGGGGATGATGGCCAGCGCGGCGAGCAGGAACGTCACCAACACCGGCCCGCGCAGCAGTTCGCTGACGACCGCGCCGGGCAACGCGAGCAACAGCAGGTAGAGCCAAACAGGCATCGAGGCTTCTTTCGTGGCTAGCGGCGGCGCACACCCTGCCGCGTCGTTCGCCGATCCACGCGCCCCGCGTGCCACAGTATACCCGCCACGCCGCACGCCAGGCCAAGCGCCCGTGTAGCGGACGGAACAGAACGGCCCGCGCGTCATGTGTTCGCCACCACACGCGGGCCACTCTGA
>JAICVT010000002.1 GCA_025935235.1 Ktedonobacterales bacterium
CAACTTCGTCGGCGGGCAGTTGGACTCCAACTTCTACAATGTCGGGCTGACGGGCGGCAGTCTGGATGTCATCATGGGGGTCGGGACCAACAACACGGGCGGCAACGCCAACATCATCCTCGATCTCTACGCCGTCATCTCGTAACCTGAGCCAGCGCTTCACCCCCTCTCCTGGCTGGAGAGGGGGGTGTCGTTTCCAGGCGGCGCGGCGCTTGCACGCTAGCTGGGCGCATGCTCGCGCCCAAAAAGATTCCCCCTCTCTTGAAGAGAGGGGGAACAGGGCGCGCGATCAGCCGTGCTGTTCACTCTGCGGGGTCGCAGGCGCGGTGGCGGGGGCTGGCACGCGCACCGGGCGCGGACCAGGCTCCGGCGTCTTCACCGGATGCTCATCCACCAGGCGCATCGCCTCGCTCAGCGCGCGCTCCAGCTGTGGGTCAGCGCCACGGGTATAGTCCTGCGGCGTGTTGTCCACCTCGATGGTGGGATCGGTGCCGTAGTTCTCCACACCCCAGCCGACATCGCGGAACCAGAAGCTGAACTCTGGCTGGGTCGTCAGCGAGCCATCGGCCAGCGCGATGTAGGGGCTGATGCCCACCACGCCGCCCCAGGTGCGCTTGCCCACCAGCGGCCCCAGCTTCAGCATCTTGAACGCATGGCTGAAGATGTCGCCATCGGAGCCAGCGTTCTCGTCGGTGATCGCCACCAGATTGCCGCGCGGCGACTCGGTGAAGTAGGGCGACGCGCCGCTCCAGCGCTGGAACGCGTAGCCCAGGCGCGGACGCATCAGCTTCTCCAGCACGAGGCCAGAGACGCTGCCGCCGCCGTTCCAGCGCACGTCCACGATCAGCCCCTCGTGGTCATACTCCTGCAAAAAGTAGCGGTGGAAGATCGCGAAGCCGAACGGCCCCATATCTGGCACGTGGATGTAGCCCACGCGCCCGCCGGAGCGCTCGTGAACGGCCTTGCGATTGCCCTCGACCCAATCAATGTAGCGCGCGATGAAGTCGCCGCCAGCCAGCGCGCGCACCGTCACCGTGCGCGGCTCGCCGCCAGCCGCTGGCGCGATCAGCAGCTCAACCTCGTTGCCCGCCTGGTTCACCAGCAGGCGCATGGGGCTGCGCTCGCGCGAGACGCGCTGCCCGTTGACGGCCAGCACGGCGTCGCCCACGCCCACATTCACGCCCGGCGCCAGTAGTGGTGAGGTCGCGTCGGTAGCCCAGAAGTCGCCGCGCACGATCCGCGCGATGACATAGCGCCCGCTGGCCTCATCCAGCCGCCAGTCGCAGCCCAGGCTGCCCTGGGCATAGTTCGGATGCTCGCGATACTCGCCGCCGAACTCATAGGCGTGCGACGAACCCAGCTCGCCCTGCATCTCCCAGATCAGATCGGACAGCTCGTCGCGCGAGCCGATGCGATCAATCAGCGGCGCGTAGCGGTCGCGAACGATCTTCCAGTCCTGGCCGTTCATGTCGGCATTCCAGTACTGCTCGCGCTGGAGTCGCCACGCTTCCAGATACATCTGGCGCCACTCGGCGCTCGGCCAGACAGCCACCTTGGCGCGGTCCAGATCAAGCCAGCCTGAGGCGCGCCCCGGCTGCTCGGCCTCTGGCCCTTCGGCGGGCTTCTCGCCAGCGCGCAGCAGGCGCAGCCGGTCGTTGGAGCGATAGAGCAGCCACTTGCCGTCCGCCGTCACCTCGAAATCGCTCACGCCATCGGCGAGGTGATCCTGCTTGCGCGTCTCGAAGCGATAGACCGCGAGGCTGTTGTTGCTGGCGGGTGTCAGCGTCGTCCAGCTCTCGTTGAGCGACCCCTCGACGGGTGCCGAGGTGAAGACGGCGCCGCCCGGGATGCCCGCGATGCGGTTGTAGCGCCCCTCGCCCACCGGGAACTGCACGACACGCGCGCTGAGGCCCTCGACATCAATCTCAACAGGTGTGGGCCGCTCGTCCTTCTCGGACTTCGCCGCCTTGCCATCTTTGCCATCAGTGCCAGCGCCATCGCTCACGCTGGCATCGCTCTTCGCCTCGTCCTTGCCCTCGTCCTTCGCCTCGTCTTTGGGCGCGGTCGGCAGCGGGGTGAAGGGCGAGCGCCCGTCGCGCTTCAGCGTGATGAGATACGGGCGCATCCCCTTGGGGAAGCCCATGTCGAAGTGCAGATTGTCCATCACAGGATCGAAGTCGCGCGCGGAGAGGAAGTAGAGATACTTGCCCTCCGGATCGAAGGATGGCTGCATGTCGTAGCGCAGCGGCTCGGTGGCCTGCCACGTCTCACCCGTCTCCACCCGCGCCAGCTTGATGGCGACCTGACGGGGATTGATGGCATAGGCATAGGCCAGCCACTGGCCATCCGCCGACCAGGCGAGGCCGCGCTGGTGCATGGCGTCTTCTTCGCGGCCAAAGGGGGTATGATCAATGCGCTTGACGGCGCCGCTCTCGGCATCCACTACGAGGAAATCGCCGCGGTGATTGGCGAGCGCGACCTGCGTCCCCACGGGCGAGGCAGCCAACTCCAGCACATGGCCGATGTCCGCATCCAGCGTGCGCGGCTCGCTCGCGCCATCGGCGGCGAAGACCACCAGGTGCGGCTCCTCGCCGCGATCGGCGATGGCCACCAGGCGCTTGGCATCAGCCAGCCACGCGATCAGCCGGTAGCGCGTCGCCTCGGGATCACCATACTGAGTGGCCGCGCCCTCGAACGCGCCCATGCCAAAGGCCTTGCCGCGCGAGGTGAAGGCGACACGATCGCCCTGCTGACTGGGCGTCCACGATTCGAGCCAGCGCCCGGCGGAAACGAAGCGGCGCGAGCGCTGCATGCGCGCGCCTGTCAGCGTCGCCTCGACCTTGCGCCCCTCGGTCGCGTTCGGCTCCAGGGTATAGAGGTCGCCGCCCGCGTGGTAAACCAGCGAGGCGCCATCGCCCGAGAGGCCACGCGCATAATAGTCCCGGTGGTTGGTGTGGCGCCGCAGGTCTCCGCCATCGGGCAGGCACGAATAGACGTTGCCGATATTCTCGTGGTCGGAGATGAAGTAGATGCGGTCGCCGATCCAGGTGGGATACGAGACGTTGCTCTTGAGGTCGAGCAGGCGGCGGAACTCGCCGGAGCCATTCGGGTCAATCCACAGATAGCCCGCCGTGCCGCCACGATAGCGCTTCCAGTGGGAAGGCTCCTCGGTGTTGCGCCCGACGACCACCGCGCCCTCTGGCCCAAAGGCGATGCTGTGCGCCGGACCGTAGGGCAGCGTGCGCGTGGGGCCACCCTGCGCCGCGACCTCTTGCAGCGCCCACCAGCGGCGCATTGGCTGATAGGCCGGGCTGGAGAAGATGACCGCCGACCCATCGGGCCGCCACCCCGCGATGCGCGCGCCTGCGCCGTCGTAGGTCAGGCGCTGGGCCTCGCCGCCATCGAAGGGCATCACATAGACTTCGGTCGGCCCCTCGTGGCGCCCGGTAAAGGCGAGCGTCTTGCCATCGGGCGAGAAGCGCGCGTTGGTAATCTCAGCGACGCCAGCGGTGAGCCGCGACGCGCGCCCACCACCGCGCGAGATGAGCCAGAGGTCATCCTCAGCGGTGAAAACGATCTGGTCGCCAGAGATCGTGGGAAAGCGAATGTAGCCGGTATGCCCCATACAAACCCTCTATCGCCTCTCCTGAGCACACAGAGACACAAAAAAGCCGCCTGTCTCGCGGCTGGGCGGTGCGACAAACGCGCACGCCATCCTGACGCATGTACGCACGATGGTCACGGTTTTGTCAATCGGCTGTTGACTGGCCAGAGATCGGCTGGTGATCGGCTGTCCATCGCGGTGGCGGGGGCCGCGGGCGCTTCACGACCCTTGCGCCCACGGAATCGGTATGGTACTATACAAGGGCTGGCGAGCGAGAGAGGCTCCCCAGCGCACTACCCATTCCGGGATCGTCTAGTGGTAGGACAGCTGACTCTGGATCAGCCAGCCGTGGTTCGAATCCACGTCCCGGAGCCATCGGAAGCGGGCCAGTCATCCGACTGGCCCGCTCTTTTTTGTTGTGGGCGCGCAGACCTCTCCCCCTGCCCCCTCCCCTTCAGGGAGGGGAACTCAGGCCAGGCGATGTGGCGCTGGGCAAGATTCTGGCTCCCCCTCTCCCACAGGGAGAGGGGGCTGGAGGGTGAGGTCGCTCACTGCGGCTCGGCGCCAAGCAGGTGATCAATATCGGCCAGGGTCAAATCGCTGAGTGAGTCCACGATGCGATCGGCCAGCTCCAGGCCGGGGGCGTCGGGCTGACCTGCGCGGCGCACGGCGATGCAGCGCATGCCGCCCGCTCTGGCCGCCGCCACGCCCGCTGGCGCATCCTCGAAGACCACGCAGCGCTGCGGCGCCACGCCCAGCAGCGCCGCGCCCGCCAGAAAGATGTCAGGCGCGGGCTTGCCGTGCGCCACATGCTCGCCCGAGACGAAGCCATCCAGCAGCGGGCCGATCTGGAGCAGGCTGATGATGGCCTCGATATTCACCAGCGGCGCCGAGGAGCCGAGCGCCTGCCGGTAGCCCGCCGCGTGCAGCGCCGTCAGCAGCTCGCGGGCGCCGGGCAGCGCGCGCGCCTCGCGCCGCAGCAGCTCGCGATACAGCTCCTCCTTGCGCTCGCTCAGCGCTACCAGCAGTTCCGGCGGACCAGCGACGCCAAACATCAGCGGGATGCTATCGCTATTGCGCATGCCGAAGCCCGCCCAGAAGGCCGCGTCGGAGTAGGGATAGGCGCGCTCGCGGGCCAGCGCCTCCCACGCCTGGCGATGTTGCTCGCCGCTGTCAATGATGACGCCGTCCACATCCCACAGCGCCGCATAGCCGCCGCGCCGGGCCGCCACGCTGTCAGTCTGGTCGCCCGCTGGGCGCGCACCGTCTCGCATGTCTCCGCTGTCTTCCACGTCGGCGCTTCCCCTGTTTCGCTCCCTCGCCTCGACCGCGCTGCGCCGAAGCGCATCCTCTGTAGTGTACCGCGCTCCCGGGTCGTCGGGCCGCATGAAGCCGCATGAAGCCGCATGAAGCCGCTGCGGCGCCAAATCTCCCACTTGTGACCAGCGGCGCGGCGTTCTCGTCTCAAGGCGGTAGACATCGGCGTACAGTGTGAATTACGCCACATTTAGCACTCGAACAACACAAGCGCCAACAGGTTGAAATCCCGCGCGAAGCCCGTAGTTGAGCGGATGGAAGAGAAAGGCTGACAGCGCCGCATCCGAAAGTACTAAGCAAGGTGGCGTCAGTGCCACAACCGTGCGGGCGCGGGTATAGTTGGCAAGGCGACGTGTTTGAGTACATTTGTTCCATGTTGGAGCAGAGTTCCGGTCGAGGGAGGGAGAGCGCAAGGACAGATTGCTCCGGTAGAAGCGACGGCTCCCGGGGCGTTCGCGAGCGGCCGCGAGATGTCGCGACGGTTCGCGAACAGGCATACTGGCCGCGCTCGATTTCACTCGCGCCCAACATCTGTTGTGGGCCTGTTAAGGGCCTGTTGGACGCGAGACCACCCCCAGAGACCGGGATAAGAGGAGGCGTCGAAGACAGACTCGTCCGACCAATGGCGCAGGCGCCAGATCGCCTGTGTCTGGCGAGGCGTGCGACTCAGGGAGCCGCACACCGCCGGGCAGTCGGCTACGAGTTCGGCGCTTTCTACGATGGGCCGATGCGGTGGACGCGCCTCATCCGCCTGTCTGAGGAGGATGCAAGCTTGCTACGTTCTGACGTGTTGAGGAGGAATGGAGGGCGGCTGCTCTCAGTCGCGCTGCTCGGTGGCCTGGCGCTCAATGCCGCTGGCGCGCCCATCGAAACGATGGACGCCCACGCGCAACCTGCGGCGTCAGCGACCTGGCTCAGCCTGGAAGACGGCTGGCTTTGCCGCACCTGGGCCGCGCCACTGGGCGCCAGCGCCTCGGCTCTTCCCCCCGTCGTGATGAGCGCGGCCGCGGATGCCGTGCCGCTCGACTTTACGACCCAGCATCAACACTCCACCAGCGCGAACTTCGCGCCGAGTATGCTGAATATCAACGTGCTGACGCGGGGAGCATCGCACAGCGTCAAGCACTGCTCCGCTCAATGGCACATGGCCTCCGATGGGCGCCTCATCTCCGATGCGTCCGCCTGGGTTCCCAACCCGACCGGAGACTGGCCAGCGCTGACCGCTCCCACACTCGACACGATGACGCTGCGCGCGTCGTCGCCCAAGTTCGCGCTGGCCGGAGCGGCTCGACAGACGCCAACGAAGAGCGCTATCGCTTCGGTGCTGGTGGTTCACACTATCGCGCCCAAGCCAAAGCCCGCCGCCTCGTCGCCAGCCCCGACCTACTACACCTCATCTGGCATCGGCCCGTGGAACCCCGTGCCAGGACATCCGACCTACTCCGTGTCCGACTTCGCGGGCGACCCATACAGCTACGAGTTCGGCGTCTGCACCTGGTGGGCGTGGTACACGCGCCGCGATGAGCCGCAACTTGGCACGCTGGGCGTCGCCACCAGCTGGATCAGCAACGCGCGCGCGCATGGCATGAGCGTCGGCTCAACGCCAGCCGCAGGCGCTACGGTGGTCTTCGCGCCGGGCGTGCAGGGCGCGGGCGGCAATGGGCATGTCGGTCATGTCGTGCAGTTGCTGGGCGGTGGCTGGTTCATCATCTCTGAGATGAACTTCTACTGGAACGGCGGCGGCTGGGGCCGGGTGGACTACCGCTATGTCCATGTCGGCTCAGGCGTCCAGTTCATCTATTGAGGCTCTGCGGCGCGGATCTCTCCCCTGTCTCCCTCCCCTTCAGGGAGGGGAACCCTGGGCGTGGCTGGCGCGTATACGAGATGAGAGCGGCTCCACGGCTGCGGCGCGAGCTGGCGCTAGCGCCTTGGCGTGGAGTCTGCTATAGTGACCAGTAGAGCGAGGAGCGCGGCGCGGGGATTGCGCACGCCGCTCGCTCCGGCGGACGGCCAGGCAGCGTGGCCTGACCAGAGCCGATAACACCTCAATGTGGAGGGATGTGATGAAACTTCGCGGATTGCGTCATGCACGGCAGCGCCGTGGACTGAGCATTGGGCAACTGGCCGAAGAGACAGAGCTGCGCCGGGAGACCATTACCTCGCTGGAGCACTGTCGCGAGGAGCCACAACCCTATGCGCTGGGTCGGCTGGCGCGGGCGCTGAGCGTTTCCGTCGCCGAACTGGTGGGCGCGGAGCCTGCTCCACTGAAAACCCCCGCCTGATGCGCGCCTGGGCCACGGTTTGGCCCCCATCGCGCAGGGTGAACGCGGGTATTCCCACCGAAATCACACACAGGACGCCGCTGGTTGGCGTCCTGTTTTGTTGTAGAAGCGAATGCGGCGAGAGCGCAGCGTTTGATCTGAAGGATGTGGGTTTGGTAAGCGGCTCGCTTGCCCGACGCCACAACGCCTGCCACGGGTTCCCCCTCCCTGGAGAGGAGGGAGACAGGGGGAGAGGTCCACCCCGCTACGCCTGATGGTCGCTCTCCGTCACGCTATCCTCTGCGCTCCCCGCAGCGATGTCGCCAGCCTCCGCGCCTTCTGCCGTGGCGGGCAGCTCAGCCGCTTCAATCATGTCCGCGACCTCCACGACCTCTGGGGCTGGCAGTTCGGATGCCGCCACGGTCAGCTCAGATGACTCAAGGTCGCGCAGCGCGCCAGAGGCCCGCAGCTCCGCCAGCCCCATGCGCGCGCTATTGAGCGCGGGAACCGTCTCCGCCAGCGGTGCGGACGGCTCGCCTACACCGGCAGGCCGCGCGTCTGGGGCGCCGTAAGTCGCGCGCGGCAGGCTGGCGTTTGGCATCGGCAGGGTCGGCGGATCGCCAGAATGGCCGTTCTGGCTTCCGTCGAGCGGGCCGAGCGCGTGGGACGGCGGCGCGGTCGGGATCAGTGTGGGGCGGCGCAGCCAGCCGCTCTGCTGGCTGAGCTGTGGTGAGGGCTGGCCGACCTGCGGCAGCGCGGGCGATGTCGCGGCCTCCAGCGGGGTGGTCGGGTGGCCGAGCGCTCCGTCCAGGTTCTCGCGCAGGTGGAAGGCGCCGATCTGCCGCTGGAGCGCATCCGCCAGATCAACCAGGTAGTCCATCGAGGCGCGCGCCTGCTCCATGCTGTGGCTGGTCTGGGTCGAGCCTTCCGCCAGATCGGTGATCTCGGCGGCGAGATGGGTGGCGGCAAGCGCCTGCGCGCTGGCGATGTCGCTGATCTGCCGTACATCGCTCGCCAGCCGCTGGTTGAGTTGCTCCACCTCGGCCAGCGCGGCGCCCGCTTGCGTCACGAACTCCGACTGCATCACCACCTGCTCGACCTCATGCTCGATCTGCGCCTCCACCTGATGCGTCTCATTCTGCACCCCCTGGATGCGCGACTGAATCTGGCGGGTGGCGTCGGCGGCGGTGGTCGCCAGCCGGCGAATCTCTTGCGCGACCACCGCGAAGCCGCGCCCATGCTCGCCCGCGCGGGCCGCCTCGATGGAGGCGTTGAGCGAGAGCAGGTTGGTCTGCGCCGCGATGTCGCCGACGAGCTGCACGATGTCGCCGATCTCCTGCGCGCTCTCGCCCAGCCGCTTGACCTTCTTCTTCATCTGCAAGGTCAGCTCGCGCACACGCGCCATGCCTTCGCCTGCCAGGGCAGTATGCTCGGCGCCCGCGCGGGAAAGCTCGCTGGCTTGCTGCGCCACCTCGCTCGACTGACTGGCCGATGTGGCGATCCGCCGGACGCTCTCCGAGACGCCATCTACCGATGTCGAGAGGTCCAGTGTGCGCCCGGCCTGCTCTACGCCGCTCTCGGCCAGATAGGTGGCGGCGGCGCGCGCCTCAGTAGCGCGCTGATTGACCATCTCGCTCGCCGCGCGCACATCGCGCAGCATCGTGTTGTAGGCGTCGAGCACATCGTTGAGCGACATCGCCAGCGGATCGAGCGCATTGTTGAGCGGCGGCACAGATGCGCGCAGATCACGGTTGCGCGCCAGGTCCAGATGATAGCGCAGCCGACGCAGACCCTGGTCGAGCATCTTGCGCTCGTGGTCGCGCTCGGTGAAGATGCGACTGGTGTCTATCACCAGCGCCGCCTGGTTGGCGAACAGTTCGATGATCTCGATCGTCTCCAGCGAGGGCGCCAGGCCATCTTCGGGCTGATCGAGCGAGAGCACGCCTAGCAGACGACCGTTGCGCGGGCTGACCAGCGGCGCCAGCAGCACATCTTCGCGATGCCAGGCGTCGGATGAGGACGATGAGGATGTCACCTGCCCCGGCGGCGGCTCCTCGATGACGCCACCCACGGCGTTGACGACGTGCAGGTAATACTGGTGCGGGATGAAATAGGAGCGGCTGCGGCAGAACTGCGGGCGCATGACGGCGATCAGCGCCTGGAGGCGCGGGGGATGCTCGACCAACTCGCGGCGATTGGCCTCGCTCAGCCCGGTGGTGGCCATCACCTCGACATAGTCGCTGTCGGGCCGCACGATGTTGAGCGCGGCCACGCGAAAGCCGACGGAGGCGGCGACCGATTCGACAACCTCGGCGCAGATGCGCTCCAACTCCAGCTCGGGGCGCAGGACCGCGCCCAGGCGCACCATCTCTTTGACCTGGCGCATGCGTCGGGCGACATCGCGGTTCGCATCGCGGTCGCCGCCCGCGCCGCGCCGTGGTGGCCAATTCGTCATCGTCCACACCTCTCGATTCCGCGCCCATTCCCGGTCGGCGACGTGTTCGTCGCTCCGCGTCCGCCTCACCCACCAGCTCTCGGGCGCCCACCATCGCCAGACGACGGCGGACGATGGTGGAACGACAGTGGAGCATCGGCGAGACAACGGCCAGGCGTCGGAGCGCGTCACCCATTATGGCCGAGGGCGAGGCAGGCGTCAATGCGGAGGCGACGGATCACCGCGCGGACCCTCACCCTGACCCTCTCCCAGAGGGAGAAGGAGCAGAGCGTTGCGACCACAGTGGCGCCCATAGCTCCCCTCTCCCGCCTTGGCGGGGGAGGGGCTGGGGGTGGGGGCCTCTCGCCAGGCGCCGCCTCTCACCGCTTTGGCTGCCGCTACGGCTGCTGTGGCGGCCGCTGGCCCGCGCGAGCGGCGTCGAGCCAGCCGAGGTGCTGGGCGGCATGCTGGGCAATCGTCAGAAAGAGCGCGCCGAGCGAGTGATCGCCAAAGGGGCTGTGCGGCACAGGCTGGGCGAGCTGCGCATCAGAGACGCCCGCTAGCAGCGCCAGGGTCGTCTGGCGCGTCTCCTCGATGCGCCCCAGAATGGCCTCGGCGGGTTGATCCTGATACTTCGCGCGCGCCTGCTCATTGGCGGGGTTGGCCACCTCCAGCCGCGCCGAGTCGTCATCGCGCCCCGTGCGGGTATAGAAGCCGCAGGGGTCCTCGGCGCCCTCCAGGGCGCGGCGGATGGCGCCCTGAAAGTAGCGCTCCGTTCCGACGATATGCGCCAGGTGATCTTTGGGCGACCACATCGCGCCGCCCTCCACCTCGCTGGCGGTCAGCGGCCGCGGCATCTCGTCGTCTGGCAGCGAGCGAAACCAGCGCTCAACCCGCTCGCGCTGGGTGGCGAGGGCGGTAGTGATCTCATCGCGCGTCGGCATGGGCTGGAAACCTCCTCGTGTGCGGCTTGCACGTGTTCTCGATCATCCTGCGTCATCCTTTGGATGATGCCTGAAAGCGCCCCCTCGCCGCAAGCCCCACGCTCCACGTGCGAACGAAAGCCCACGCGCGAACGAAAACCTCCTCTCCCGCGGGGAGTCGTTGCGGCGAAAGAAAAAGCCCCCCTCGCCCTGTGGGCGTGGGGGGGTTGGGGGGTAAGGTCGCCCTACTGGCCGGGGAAGTGGCACGCGGCCCGATGGCCAGCGCTCGTGCCGGGCTTCGGCTCCAGCGGCGGATACTGCTCGCGGCAGATCGCCTGCGCCTTCCAGCAGCGCGGGTGGAACGGGCAGCCCGATGGCGGATTGACCGGGCTGGGCACGTCACCCGTCAGAATGATGCGCTTGCGGGTCTTCTCCATGTCCGGGTCGGGATATGGGCTGGCCGAGAGCAGCGCGATGGTGTAGGGATGCTGCGGGTTCGCGTAGATCTCATCGGCGGGGCCAATCTCGGCGATGTGGCCCAGATACATCACCGCGACGCGCGTGCTGATGTGCTTGATGGCCGAGAGGTTGTGCGCGATGAACATGTAGGTCAGGTTGAACTCAGATTGCAGGTCAGCCAGCAGATTGAGCACCTGCGCCTGAATCGAGACATCCAGCGCTGAGATCGGCTCATCGGCGACGATGAACTTCGGATTCAGCGCCAGCGCGCGGGCGATGCCGATGCGCTGCCTCTGACCGCCGCTGAACTCGTGCGCGTAGCGGTTGAGGATGTTGGGACTCATGCCGACCACCCGCAGGAGATAGCGGATGCGCTCGTCGGTCTGCTCGCGCGAGCCATAGCTGAAGTTGTTGAGCGGCTCGTTGATGACCGCGCCGACGGTGAAGCGCGGGTCGAGCGAGCTGAACGGATCCTGGAAGACCATCTGCATGTCGGCGCGCTTGTGGCGCAGATGCCCCGCGCCCATCGTGGTCAGCTCTTCGCCATCGAAGTTCACCGTACCCGCCGTCGGCTTGATGAGCTGGAGCACCGCGCGCCCCAGCGTGGACTTGCCGCAGCCGCTCTCGCCGACCAGGCCCAGCACCTCGCCGCGCTTGATCTGGAGGTCCACACCGTCTACCGCCTTGACCGAGGCGACGGTCTGCCCAAACAAACCACCACGGATGGGGAAGTGGACCTTGAGTCCGTGAATATCAACCAGCACATCGCTCTGGCCGGGGGCGGCTGCGCCAGGTTGTGGCATAGTCGTCGCCAAAGGAAACGCTCCCTTCACTGCCTGCTCAGCAGGGGTTCTGATGGATTAGTAGGGATAGAAGCAAGCGGCCTGCTGATTTGGCCCAACGGTCTCCAGGAGTGGTAGCTCCTGGCGACAGCGTGGTTGCGCCTTGCGGCAGCGAGGCGCGAAGGGGCAACCCTTCGGCAGATTGACCAGGTTCGGCGGCTGTCCACCGATGGCGGCCAGCTTGGCCCCGCGCGGCGTATCGGCGCGCGGCACCGCGTTGAGCAGCGCCTGCGTGTAGGGATGCGCCGGATTCTTGAAGACCGTGCGAGTGGGCGCGGTCTCGACGATGCGGCCCGCATACATGACGGCGACACGGTCGCAGGTGCCCGCGACCACGCCCAGGTCGTGCGTGATGAGCAGCGTCGCGGTGTTGAACTCCTGCGCGAGGCCCTTCATCAGATCGAGCACCTGCGCCTGAATCGTCACGTCGAGCGCGGTCGTCGGCTCGTCGGCGATCAGCAGGCTGGGGTTGCACGAGAGGGCGATGGCGATCATCACGCGCTGACGCATGCCGCCGCTGAACTCATGTGGGAAGTGACTCATGCGACGCCGCGCTTCGGGGATGCGTACGAGGTCAAGCATCTGCACGGCGCGGTCGTTGGCCGCCTTGTCGTCGAGCTTCAGGTGCGTCTTGACGGCCTCAGCGATCTGAAAGCCGACCGTAAAGAGCGGGTTGAGCGAGGTCATGGGGTCCTGGAAGATCATGGCGATCTTGCCGCCGCGCAGCTTGTAGAGGTCATCCTCGTCCATCTGCACGATATCGTCGCCCTTGAACAGGACTTTACCGCCCACGATCTTGCCGGGAGGGCTCTCGACGAGGCGCATGATGGAGAGCGAGGTGACGCTCTTGCCGCAGCCGCTCTCGCCGACCAGCCCCAGCGTCTCGCCTTCATTGATGTAGAACGACACATCCTCGACGGACTTCACGACACCACCACGGGTGAAGAAGTGCGTCTGCAAGTGCTGCACATCTAACAGTCGTTCGGCCATGCTCGAATATGCTCCGCCATCTCTGGCTGTGAATCTGGTGTGACGCTGGCGCCTGGCGGGCAGCGGGCTGAGCCGCCACCCACCGACCCAAACGCCAGCATACGTTGACGTTTCGTCGCCCGATCAGGTGCTCCGCGCACCGCGCTGGTTCGCTTGCTGGATCGCGCGCCTGGTTTGTCGCTGGGTTAGTCTTTCGTGCGCGGATTGAAAGCGTCTTGCACACCATCGCCCAAGAAGGAGAAGGCGAGCACGAGAATGGACAGCACAAGCGTCGGCCAGACGACTTCCCACGGGTTGAGCGCGATCTGTGCCGTGGCGTCGTTGATCATCAGGCCCAGGCTGGAGCCTGGTGGCTGCACGCCCAGGCCGAGCAGCGAGATGACCGCCTCACTCACGATCGTGTTTACCACGTCGAGCGCGGCGGCCACGATCACGATGTTGAAGAGGTTTGGCACGATGTGCTGCATGATGATGCGCCCATTCGAGCTGCCCACCGTGCGCGCCGCCTCGATGAACTGCTGCTCGCGCAATTGTAGCGTCTGGCCGCGTACCAGACGCGCCATGAAGGGCCAGACCGAGATGCCCAGCGCGAGGCTGACGAGGATCAGGCGGCCAGGGAGGCCGAGTTTATTCTGGAAGGATGGGCCAAGCGTCGCTGCCGCGAGGATGGCGAAGAGCAGGCCGGGGAAGGCGAACATCAGGTCGGTGAAGCGGTCGAGGAAGGTGGCCAGCCAGCCGCCATAGTAGCCCGCCAGCGTGCCGATGGTCACGCCCAGGCCAATATCCATGATCTCGACCAGCAGCGCCACCTCGATGGAGACGTTCACGCCGGCGAAGAGGCGCGCCAGGATGTCGCGACCGAGCGCGTCAGTACCCAGCGGGTGCTCAAGCGAGTTGAGCGCATCCGGGCGGCTGAGGTCATTGCTGACGTAGTTGTGATATTGCAGCGGCGTCAGCTTATCCAGCCCGGCGGGGCCACCCAGAATGGTGGGGCCAACGCGGGTATAGACCAGCGGGCCGACATAGCTGACGACAATGAAGATCAACACCAGCGCCAGAAAGATCATAGCGCGCCGGTCGCGACCGAGCCGCCGCATGGACGCTGCCAGCGGCGAGAGCGATTGGCCCTCAGTGGTCGCTTCGCGCGTCTCTTCTTCGGCGCGGCGATCCAGCTCAGCCTGCGTCAGCCCGATTGAGCTGCGCTCTGGCCCGCCCAACTCGGCAATGCCTTCGGGCGAGTCGATCTCGTGGCCGACCGCTCCGACCGTATCTAGAGCCTGAAAGTTATCAGGCTGCTCTTCAATCCTCATACGACACTCCTCTCACCCGGACCTGGCCTCAAAGCATAGCGCCGGGGGGATATCTGAATATCCTCAGCGGGCCGCCCCATTGCGGCCTTGCGGCTAGGAGACTTTGATGCGTGGGTCGATCAGACCGTACACCACATCGGTGACCAGATTCATCAGGGCAACCGTGACCGCCAGCAGGATGGTGATGCCCTGCACGACCGGGAAGTCACGCGAGACAATCGCGTTGATGCCTTCCTGGCCGATACCAGGAATGTTGAAGAGGTTCTCGGTGATGAACAGACCTGTCACCACGAAGCCAATCGTCGGCCCGGTGATCGTGATGAGCGGCAGCAGCGCGTTCTTGAAAGCGTGACGCCAGAGCACGAGGCGCTCTGAGAGACCCTTGGCGCGCGCGGTGCGCACGTAATCCTGGCGCAGCACTTCGAGCATGCTGGTGCGCGTGAAGCGCAGATAGCCCGCGAAGCTGTTGATGGCCGTGATGACGATGGGCGCCAGCATGGTGTCCCACGTCCCCCAACCGGAGACCTGCAAGTGTGGCAACCCCTGGTTGTTGAGCCAGATCATCGCCAACTGGTAGAAGGGGATGATGACGAAGCTGGGCAGCGCGAAGAAGACCAGCGAGAAGGTCTGGATCACGGTGTCGTAGCGGGTGTTCGCGCGCACAGCGGCGACCATTCCCAGCGGGATGCCCATGATGATGGCCAGCGCCAGACTGCTGAGGCCCAGGGTCGCTGAAACGGGGACGAACAGGCTGAGGATGCTCCACACGGTTTCAGAGTAGTTGAGCCAGGAGCGACCGAGGTCGAAGTGGAGCAGGTTGTTGAGGTAGGTCCCGTACTGCACGTACCAGGGCTGATCCAGCCCGTACAGGTGGCGGAGCGCTCGCGCCAGCTGGGGCGTGTAGTGAACGCCGAGCTGGTTGACAACGACGTCGCCGGGGGCGAAGTAGCCGAGAATAAACGTGACGAACGTGACACCCAGGACCACGAACACGAGGCCCGCGATGCGTCGGATCAGGAACCGAGGGCCGATGCGGAATCCAGTAAACACCAGAAACCCAACCAGCAGCACCCCAATGATGAGCAGGGGAAGATTCGACAGAATCTGGTCCATACGTCGCCTTTCGTTGGTCTGTCATCGCATGCGGATGTGTCCTCGCGCAGCGCATGCCAACAGGCCAGATCACACAGGCCCGCCGCTCCGCTCTCCGCGCGGCGGCGCCGCGGATCGCTCAAGGGGTTCGCGGCGTGATCCACACGAAACCCTTGACGGCCCACTACCGGCTCTTCGGAACGGGGGCGAGTTGTGCAGCATTATACCATACACAGGGCGGGCGTATAGGCCCGCAAGCGCCACTGGATCAGTGCTGGCGACCTGTTAAACGTCTACGCCATTACTCGCAGGTTCGCCGCTTGGCGTCTCGGCGCCATCGGCGTCATCCACGGGCGCTGACCTCGCGCGACTCACTACTACGCGGTACTACACCTCAAACCGGGCGCGTCTCACACAATAGCGCCTGCTATCCGCATACAACACGCTACGCGCGACGTTACGGCCAACGTTACGCGCGCCGCATGATGACCACCGAGGGCAAGGCGTCGTAGACCGACATCTGGCCCAGCGGATCAAAGACCACGTTCTGCACCTGCGCTGGCGTGACCCAGTACAGTTGCTCCTGATAGAGCGGAATGACCGCTACAGCGCTTATCAGCAATTGCTCTGCCGCCTGATAATCCTTGGCGCGCTGGGTTGGGTCTTGCTCGGCATCCGCGGTGGCCAGCAGCGCTTTGGCATCGGGCAGGTTGACACTGCCGCTCACCCCTGGCGTGCTGGGCGTGAAGCGGCCCAGCGCGTTTTGCGCGTCAGGATAGTCCGCCACCCAGGTATCCAGATAGAACTGCGCCGCGCCGCTCTGCTCGCGCTGCCGCAGCTCCGCCTCGGGTTCCACGCGCACTGTCAGCGGGTAGCCCGGCGCGACCGCCTGCCACATCCGCGCGATATCCGCGGCGACGACGCTAGCGTTAGGATCCTCTGCGGGCGCTTCGAGCGTGATAGCCGGACACGTCGCGAACGCGCCGTTACACGCGCTAGACGCAAACTGCTGCGCCAGTTTTACAGCCAGCGCGGTCGAGCCACTGACCCCCTGGGTCGAATCTGGCCCCAGCAGCGCCGGATTATACTCAACCATCCCCAGCGGCACAATGTGATTGGTCGCGATGACCTGCCCGCCCAGCGCCTGGGTGGCGATGGCCTGCTTGTTGATCGCCTCAGCAACGGCCTCGCGGACGCCCTGTTCATTGAACGGCGCGCTGCGCCAGTTCAGGCCGAGATAGGCCAAGCGCAGCAGCGGGGTGGTCTGCGCGCCCGCGCTCTTGGGCAGCGCCGCCCCCTGCGCCGCCGTCGGGTAGCCGATGTCGAGCTTGCCCGCCTGATAGTCGCTGTAGGCCTGGGCGCGAGCGGCGGCGCTCGCGCTGTAGAGACTATACGCGATCTCGCGCAGGCGTGGCGAGGCCCCCCAGAAGGCAGTATTGCGTAAAAGCAGCAGACCGCCCTGCTCTGGGGTGCGCTTGAGCAGGAAGAGACCGCCGCCGAAGCCGCCGTGATCCGTCAGGTGGCTCGTCCACTGGGCGCCATACTGCTGCACGAGCTGCTGCGGTACGGCGAAGGCGATGGGCTGCGTCAGCGTGGTCAGCAGACGCATCGAGGGCTGGCCCAGGGTGAGGGTGAGGGTGAGCGGGTCAACGACGGTGATGGGCTGGCCAATGCCGATGAGCGTGGTGATCGGCCCGGCGATGCCATCCTGGGCGGGCGCGGCGCAGGCCTCCTGGTTGAAGGCGGCGGCGCTGGCGATAGGATAGAGATACCACGCCAGCGGCGCGCGGTTGCAGGGGTCGAGCGCGCGGTTGAGCGCGAAGGCGAAGGTCTGAGCGTTGATCGGCTCGCCATCGCTGAAGCGCATGCCAGAGCGCAGCGTGAAGGTGATCGTCTTGCCATCCGGGCTAACGTTCATGCTCTCGGCGGCCCACAGACGCACATTCAGCGCCGAATCGAGCGTGACCAGCGACGGATAGATCAGCGTGGCCACGGTCGTCGCGGCGGGATCATCCACCTGGATGGGATCGTAGGTGGCGATCGTCGGAGCGCCAGCGTCATCGCTGGCGCTGGTGAAGAGCGCGTCGCGCAGCGCCTGCTGGGCGTCGGGCGCGGCCTGCAAGGTCGGGGGATGGCTGGTCGAGCCGCACGAGACCGCCGTCAGGGCGACCAGCGTCAGCAACAGGGTCGCCACGACCAGCCGCCCGCCAGCGCCACGTCCCCGCCGGGCGCGCGCGCTGGTCGGGCTGATCCGGACGCTGGGTGTATCCGCCTGGGCCTGCGACATTGTGTGGCGGCTCAGTTGAGCGGCGGTGTAGTCTGCGGCGGCTGCCCCGGCGTGACGAACTCGCCAGCGGCGGTCTCTGGTGAGGAAGTCCGGGGGATCAGCGACAACACCTCCGTGTTGTAGCCGATGGGGTCGCGCAGGCTGGCGCTCAACTCCGCGCCGATCATGCGAACGCTGAAGAGATTTGGCTGCACCAGCGTACTCATCGTCGTGGGAGTCATCTGACTGGCGAACTGCACCAACTGCGCCTGGCCGAGGCCGTCGCGCTGGTCGCCGACGATCCAGAAGATCACGCCGTCGCGCTCGAAGATCAGCATGCTGCGCGTGCCGCTCTGCCAGATGGCGCGCTGACCGGGGGTCGTGACCCACATGCCGTCCACGTAGACGGCGTTCAGGCCATTGACCATCACCAGGCTGGTCGAGCCTACCTGCACGCTCTGCAAGACCGCGCTCAGCGAGGGAGCGATCTGGAACTCGCGGATGTCGAGGATGCCAGAGCCGGTCTGCTGGGCGGTACGCTGACTCAGCACATATTGCAGGTCAAGGATCGGCCCGCGCGAATATTGCTCCTGCGGGAGGGTGCGCATGCCCTGATAGAGGTAATCACCAGAGATCGCGCTCATCCAGAACACCGGCATCGCCTCAGATTGGGCCGCCGCGCCGTCGACATGCTTTTCGGGAACCACATTGCCAGGATAGTGCGCCACCTGCTGCGCGCCCGTGTCGCCAAAGATCAGGCGCAGCCCCTGCGCGAATGACGGAGTGGCCAGCAGCATGCTGCCAACCATGAAGACGACCAGCAGCGCCAGCAGCGTCACGACCGGGCGACCAGCGCGTCGGGCGGCGGCGCCCACCTCCTCGGCGGAGATGTCGCGTGCCCAGGCGGTGGGCGACCACTGGCGGGTGAAGAGTGGTTTCTGGGGCAGGTCGAGCCGCCGCCTGATCGTATACATCATGCGGCGCACATCGCTGCGCGCGAGGGGGGCCTGGGCCTCTTCATCGAGCAGCGTCTGGATATAGAGAGGAGGCAGCTCTTCATCCTCGATGGGGAAGAAGGCGCGCAGCTCTTCGGCGAACTGCTGATCCTCTAGTGTGAAGCCGTCTGGCCAGGGCCGTCCGCTTCCATCCGGCGCGTCATGGCTCTCCGGGTTTGTGGAGCGCTCGAACCCGCTCATAGCTCTGCTCCTCAAGGGCGTCGCGTAGCGTCTTGCGCGCTCGCCAGAGACGTGTATCTATGGCATGGCGAGAGAGGCTGGTCTTGGCTGAGATCTCCTCGGTGCTCGCCAGGCGGAAATACCGCATATAGACGAGATAGCGGTCCAGGTCTGGTAACGCCTCTAACGCCGCGCGCAGCTCCTCGCGTCGCTCTCGCTGCTCGAGGATGCCTTCCATGTTCTGGTCGGTCAGTTGGGCGACCTGCCGCTCGCCAGAGCGAGTGGCGCCGTTGCGATTGCCGGTCGTCTCGCCATCGAGCGAGGTGACCGCTGACTGACGCCGCTGCAGCTGGCGGCGACGATCGAGCGCGATGTATTTGGCGCGCATCGTCAGCCAGGTGTGCAGCGAACCACGGGTCGGGGTGAACGACTCGATCTCCTGCCACGCCGTGACAAAGAGATCGTTGGCGCACTCCTCGGCATCCTGGGCGGTCCCCACTCCATTCAGCAGCAAGCGAATGAAGTAGGTGATCTCGCGTGCGTACCGCTGCACCAGCGCTTCGAGCGCCTGCGGGTCGCGAGCGATCAGCCCTGCGTAGAGAGCGTCATCAGGCCAGTCGTCTTGCACCATGTCACTCCTGAATAGGCCTTGCCCATCCGGCGGCGGCGCCGGGAGAGCGCGCTATCGTTCAGCAGATAGCCGACGACCACAGTGTCGTCTTCTCTGGTTGGTATGACTGGTGGGGCAAACGCCTGTAGACCACATCTCATGCTCTACTACGTTGCGCGGCGCGGCAATCTCACTCCCGTATGGCTGAGAAGTCCCTGAGACGGGACCCACCAGCGCGGATGGAGTGGCAGATCGAGCGCCGCACGCACGCGAACACCCGCGAACAGATGCGACGCGGCTCGTTGGTCTACGCGCTTGCCCACTTCTCACGCCAGCGTTCGCCAGCATCCGTTAACAAGTGAGCGCTTTTCGCGCGCACGTTGGTTTTCGGCCTGGTAATGACGCAGAGAATATGCCGTATTGTGCGGGCAAGCTGCGCGGGCTGTCAAGCCTCCCTATCTTCTTCGAACATACAACGCCCCCCGCTCCGCCGTTCTCGAACGGCGGAGCGGGGGGCGCGAGACCTGACACATTCAGAGTTTGCGCGGGTCTGGCTCAGGGACGCGCGACGGCGGTGTCGAGCGGGCGCAGGTTGGCCTCGATGACGGCGCGATGCGGCTCCAGGAAGGGTGGCAGCGCCAGCCCCTCACCCAGATGCGCCTCGTCTTCGTCCGTTACAAAGCCCGGCCCATCGGTGGCCAGCTCGAACAAGATGCCGTTTGGCTCGCGGAAGTAGATCGAGCGGAAGTAGTAGCGGTCAATCAGGCCGGAGGTGCGCAGATGCGCCGCTTCGAGCTTGTCGAGCCACTCGAGATGCTGCTCGAACGTGGGAACACGGAACGCGACGTGATGCACGCCGCCGCGCCCCAGCGCCTCGCGTCCGAGATCGGAGCGCTGGTCTACGTGTACTTCAGCGCCCGGCCCACCGACGCCTGTGCCAAAGACGACGATCTCGCGCTGAGGGCCGTCGGGCGCGGCATACCCGCCCCGGCGTGTGAAGCCCATCACCTCGGTCAGCACGCGCTCGGTCGGCTCCAGCGCGCGCACGGTCAGCGTGACGGCGCCCAACCCACGAATGCCAACGGCGGTGGGGGTGACGCTCCTGGCCCACGGCGTGCCACCGGGCAGCGGCGCGTCCGTGTCATCCACCAGCGCCAGCCGCTGCCCCTCGGGGTCGCGGAAGGCCAGCGTGCGGCGGCCCGCCTCATCGCTGATGGCGTCGTGCTCCACGCCGAGCGTGGCGAAGCGGTCGGCCCAGAAGGCCAGCGCATCCTGCCCCGTCACGCGCAGCGCGATGCGCGAGATGCTGCTATAGCCGGGGCGATTGGCCGCCGCCTGCGGGATGTCGAAGAAGGTCAGCTCCGTGCCGGGATGGCCAACCTCGTCGCCATAGAAGAGGTGATACGACGAGGGATCGTCCTGGTTGACAGTCTTCTTCACGAGCCGCAGCCCCAGCGCCCGCGTGTAGAAGTCAAAATTGTTGGCGGCCTGCGCGGTGAGCGCAGAGACGTGATGCAGTCCGGTCAGTTCCATGGAATCTACTCCTGGGATGGCGCCGCCTGACTAGCTCTGGCGACGCCGGGATGGCTCTGGTTCGTCTTCGTCAGCCGCGCGCCGCAGTTTGCGCAGCAGCGCCAGCAGCTGGTGTTGCTCGTCGCGGGTCAGCGCGGCGAATTGCTCGACTTGAAACGCTTCCTGTTCGGGGACGACGCGATCATGCAGGCGGCGTCCTTCCTCCGTCAGCGCGAGCCGTTTGTGCCGCCCATCAGGGCAGCGGCGAATCAGCCCGCGCTGCTCCAGCCGGTCGAGGACCTGGGTGATGGCGCCCTGGGTCACGAGCAGCCGCCGCGCCAGATCCTGCTGGCTGAGGCCCTCATGCGCGCCGACCTGCGCCAACACATCGAACTGCGCCACGCTCAGGTCCCACGGGCGCAGCCGCGCCTCGGCCAGCCGCAGGTTGTGCAGGTAGGCGCGGGCCAGCCGGGTCCACAGCGCCACACCCAGCCGCGTCTCGCGGCCAGATGACGGCGCGCGGACTGGCTGATCTGGCTGGCTCATTCGCGTCATCTGCTTCACCCGCTTCACCCGCTTCACTCGTGGCGTCTGCTTTCGCGGACCTGCCGACCCGCCGCCGCGCTCCGCAACATCGTTCTGCTAACACTTTAGCACTAAAGTGTTGTGGTGTCAAGTGGGACAAAACCTCTCCCCCTGCCCCCTCCCCTTCAGGGAGGGGAACGCGGCACCGGAGTTTGGCGAGCGCCCCGACACGCCGCGACGCGCGCTCAGCAATCGAATACCGACCAGCAGATGGGGTTCCGCAGCCGCTGGTCGTCGAGCACGAGCGCGCGAATCGCCTGCGGGAGTTGGTCGCGCTGCCACCGGCACTCGCGTCGCCCCGCGCGCTCGCCCTGCTCCGCTGGCGCGGCGGCGCGTGCGGCCTTGATCGCATAGGCGGCGGCGCCAAGCTCGTGGGCGGCGACGTGGGCGACGACCGCGGCCTGTCCAGCGGCGTACGCGGCGTGCCGCGCCGCCCCACGCAGGTCTCTGGCCGCGCCCATCGCGTGGCCGCCCGCCGCGCGCGCCTGGGTCATCGTGACCTCGCCACGCGCCCAGGCGCGCGCCTGCTCGATCGCCTGGCGCGGCCGCGGGTCTCCCGGCTGAGCCGACTCGAACAGGTGAAGCACATGCTCCGCGCATGCCGCCGCCCATAGGGCGAGGAGCTGGTGATCCGCGTCGGTGAGGGTTCCGCCGCGTCGAATCGTGATGAACCGTGGGTCGCGGACTTTCGGGAGGATCATACCCGGCGCTCCTTCCACTCGCATCCCTGCGGCCCGGCGCTCAGACGCCCACCAGGGCGCCGCTCCCCGCGTGAGAGCATCGTGGGCATACCGCCGGGCGACAGCGCACCTGACAGGAAGCATGATACCCGCTCCCCCAGCGATTGGGCAGGCGTGAGGGCCAGCCCATTTGGGTGGATTTGTCTGGAATTGTCGGTTTGCGCTGGTTGTCCACGGGTTATCCACTGGCTTATCCACGCAACGGCGAGAAAGTCGTGGATAAAGGGCTTCTCGCCCTGAAAATGGAGGGCTATACTAGCGGGGTGGGGCAAAGTGGGGCAAAATGGGGAGAACGAGATGTTCCTGGGCGAGTATCTCCACAACGTAGACGGCAAGGGCCGGGTGGCCGTGCCAGCGCGCTTCCGCTCGAAGATCGAGCGCGGCGCGGTGCTGACGCGCGGTGTTGACCCGTGCCTCTATGTCTACCCGATGGAGACCTGGGAGGCGAAGGCGCGCGAGTTGAGCGCTGCCATCACCGACCCGCGCCTGCTGCGACTCGTCGAGCGCCGCTTTTTCGGCATGGCGCACGAGCTGGAGTTGGACGCCCAGGGGCGCATCGTCGTCCCAGCCAAGTTCCGCCAGTACGCCGACCTGAACGGCGAGGCGATGGTCATCGGCGCCCGCGACCGCTTCGAGATCTGGAGCGTCAGCGGCTGGGAGAGTTACCTGAGCGCCACCGAGGACGAAGACCTCAGCGCCCTGCCGCTGCCCTTCTAATCCATCTAGAACGAGGAGACCATCACACGACAGAGCCAGCCGCCAGCCTGGAGCGCGCGCCCGACGCGGCGCCTCCGACGCAGCCCGCGACCACCCACGTCTCCGTCCTGCCGACCGAGATGCTGGAGGCGCTGCGCCCACAGCCGGGCGGTGTCTTCATTGATGGCACGCTAGGCGGCGCGGGGCATACCGCGCTGCTGCTGGAGCGGGTCGGACCGCGCGGGCGCGTGCTGGCGATTGACGCCGATCCGCAGGCGCTAGAGCGCGCGCGGGCGCGGCTTGGCGCAGCGCTGGCCGAGGGACGGCTGCTGCTGCGCCACGGCAACTTCCGCGAGCTGCACGCGTTCGCCCGTGCGGCGGAGCTGGCGCCGGTAGATGGCATCCTGCTCGATCTGGGGCTGTCATCCGACCAACTGGCGGCGCGCGAGCGCGGCTTCAGCTTCGCCGCCGATGGCGCGCTGGATATGCGCTTCGATCCGACGCGCGGCGAGTCGGCGACTGATCTGGTGAATACACGCGACGCCAACGAACTGGCGGACATCTTCTGGCGCTATGGCGAGGAGCGCTTCTCGCGCCACATCGCGCGGCGCATCGTCGAGACGCGGCGTCAGGCGCCGATCGCGCGGGCCGATGAGCTGGCGCGGCTGGTGGCGGGCGTCGTGCATGGGCGGCCAGGTGGCGTGCATCCAGCGACGCGCGTCTTTCAGGCGCTGCGCATCGCCGTCAACGACGAGCTAGGCAGCCTGGAAGCGGCGCTGCCCGCCGCAGTCGAGACGCTGAAGCCGGGCGGGCGGCTGGCGATCATCAGCTTCCACTCGCTGGAAGATCGCATCGTCAAGCAGTTCTTCCAGCGCGAGCAGCGCGGCTGCGTCTGCCCGCCCGAGGCGCCGCAGTGCGTCTGCGGGCGCCAGCCACGGCTGCGCATCATCACGCGGCATCCCATCGCGCCGAGCGAGGCCGAGGTGAGCGCCAACCCGCGCGCCCGCAGCGCCAAGCTGCGCGTGGCCGAGCGGATAGCCGACGATTGATTGGCGAGCTGCGAACAGCGGACACGCGGGGGTCCGCCAGCGAAGCGGAACGGAGGCGAATGATGGCGAAGCGAACGAGCGCGGCGACCAATGCGCCAGCCAGCGCAACGACGCGGACACGACGCAGCCGCGCCAATGTGTCCCAGGCAGCGCTCCCCGGCATGGCCGAAACGCCCCTGACGCCTACTCCGCGAGCCCAGCGCGCCACGCCCGCCGTCTCGCTGCGGGTGGCGCCGACCAGTGGCCCACGCCAACCGGCCCGCCAGGAGCCAGCCACGCCAGCAGCCAAAGCGCCAGCAGCGCCAGCGGAGCAGCCCGGCGCCAGCCAGCCCCGGCGCACACGCAAGCCCAACGGCAAGCGCATCGGCGACCTGCGCCAGGCGCTGGCCGATGGCTGGGAGATCGTGCAGCCGATCTTCGCGCGGCCCCTCTGGTCGGCGACGGACGACTCGCAGACCGCCTACAACTTCGTGCTGCGGCGCGAGCAGGCCACCCGCCTGCTCACCATCCCCGACAGCCGCACGGTCGAGCGCTTCATCGCCGCCCACAGTCTCGCCGTGGACTCTCGCCGCTGACCCGACTCACGGCTCCCCGCGACGCCTCTCCGCCCAGGCAGCATGGGCAGGGAGGCGTCTTTGCGCGCAGTTCGGCGCCAGGCATGCGTCTAGCGAGGCGCCAGCGAACGAGACGCGAATCGCTCGCACAGGATGCGATGCGCGCCAGGCGACAAGGCGACAAGGAAGGCGGCGCATGCCAACACGCATCTATCGAACGCCCGTGCGGCGAGCGACAGCCGCGCCGCGCCGACCCGACTGGCTCACGCGGCGGGCGCGGGCGGCGCGGGTACGCTTTGATCGCCAGCCACAGGCGCTGATGCTGCTGGAGATCGCGGCAGTCATCGGCCTGCTGGCGCTGCTCTATCTCAGCCAGGTGGCCACGCTGACGGCGACCCACCAGACGCTGCTGCGCGAGCAGGCGCGCCAGACCGAACTGCGCCGCCAGGACGCCGACCTGCACGCCGAGCTGGGCCGCCTGCAAAGCCCAGCCTATGTCGAGCAGCGCGCACGCGCCCTGGGCATGGTTCCCGCCGACCCCGCCTCGGTCGTGTGGATCGCTCTGCACGACGCTGGCCGCTAGCCGCTCCCATACGCACCTCTCCTTGCGGGAGAGGCGCTGGGGGTGAGGTTCCTCGCTGCTCCCCTCTCCTGCGATGGGAGGGGTTGGGGGTGGGGGCCAGATGTTTCACGGAGAACATACTCATGCGCCCACAGCGCCCACGCTTGTCCCAGATCGCACCGCGCCGTGAGGCGCCCGCGCCCGGCGCCCTGCTGGCGCGACGGCAGGCGCTGCTGCTGGCGCTGGCGGTCGCGGCGCTGGTGGGGCTGCTGGCGCGCACGGCCTGGTGGCAGATCGCGCAGGGCGCGAGCCTCTCACAGCGCGCCGCGCAAGAGAGCGTGCGCCTGCTGACCATCCCCGCCACGCGCGGCGCGATCCTCGGCGCCAACGGCGTGACATTGGCGATCAGCGTCACCCGCGACACCGTGATCGTTGATCCTGATCTGCTGCGCGCGACCGGCGCCATGCGACCCGCCGAGCAGGCGCTGAGCAAAGCGCTGGGACTGTCGGAGGCCGCGCTGGCGGCGCAGATGGAAGTTCCCGGCGCCTATGTGCGGCTGATCGGCGCGAATGGCCAGCCGCTGCTGCTGACCGAGGCGCAGAGCGCGGCGGCGCAGGCGGCCATCGCCACGGCGCGGGCGCAGGGCGGAGTCGTGCTGGAGCCAGTCGCTCTGCGCGAGTATCCCGATGGCGCGCTGGCCGGGCAGACGCTGGGCTTCGTGCGGCAGAGCGACGGCGCGGGGCAATATGGCGTGGAGCAGATGGAGAACAGCGCGCTGGCCGGGACGCCGGGCGAGCTGTATACTCGTGTCGGCGAAAACGGCCAACCGCTGGCTCTGGCGCCGCTGCGCCAGACCGCCGCCATCCCCGGCGCGAATGTGACGCTGACCCTCGACGCCACGGTGCAGCTCTGGGCCGAGCAGGGGCTGGCCGACGCCATCCAGACGACCCAGGCGGATGGCGGCGAGGTCATCGCGCTGGACCCCCGCACCGGCGGCATCATCGCGATGGCCAGCGCGACCTCGTTCGATCCTAACCACTACCAGAGCGCGCCGCTGGGCAGCTTTAGCAACCCAGCCGTCAGCGAGGTCTATGATCCTGGCTCGGTGATGAAGGCGGTCACGATGGCGGCGGGTATCGAGGCGGGCGACATCACACCGCAAACGACCTTCTTCGATCCGGGCTACACCGATGTCGCGGGTGTGCGCATCTACAACTTCGACCGCAAGGGCCACGGCGAAGAAAACATGACGCAGGTACTGCACTATTCCGCCAATGTCGGCGCGGTCTTCGTGGCGCGGCGGGTCGGGGCTTCGACCTTCTACCAGACGCTCGGCGATTTTGGTTTCTTCCAGCCGACCGGCAGCGGGTTGCCAGGCGAGGCGCGTGGGCTGCGCGGTGGCGGCCACGGCGAGAATCCCGCGCTGACGCTGGCCGAGAACTCCTTTGGCGAGAGCATCGGCGTTACACCGTTGCAGTTGGCGCAGGCCTACGCGGCGCTGGCCAATGGTGGCGCGCTGATGCGCCCGCATGTGGTCGCCAGCGTCACCGCCGACGGCGGCCTCGGCGCGACGACCACCTACGCCCCGCAGGTAGAGCGGCAAGTCGTCAGCCAGCAGACAGCGGCCACCGTCACCCAGATGCTCACGCAGTCGGCGCTCTATAGCGACGCGCACATGGCGCTGCTGCCCGGCTACCAGATCGCCGCCAAGACGGGCACCTCGACGCCCTATCCCAACGACCCCGGCTGGACGTACGCCTCAGTGGTCGGCTACGCGCCCGCCAGCCATCCGCGCTTCGTGCTACTCGTCAAGCTCGACCACCCGCGCAAGGCCATCTTTGGTGGCGACGCGGCTGGCCCGCTCTGGCGCGATCTCGCCCAGCGCCTCTTCCTCTACTACCGCATCCCGCCGAGCGCTGCGCCCAGCCAGCCAGCGGGCTAGGACCTGACTGACGAATCAACCTGTGTCGGATTGATGGCAGCCGCGGCAAGCGGGCCGAGGTGGGACGCCTCCTGGGGTCGCACCGGCGCCCGTTTGCTGAATTCAGCTCTGGCGTCTCTGGCGTCTCTGGCGTCTCTGGCGTCAGCTCGTGCGCCACCGTGGGACCCGCCCAGGGAATTTGTCATCGCCCAGCCGGTGACAGATCGCTTTCAGCCGCTCATCGGCTCCCTGCCATTCCAGATCGGCCAGCGTTTCCTGCAAGGGTACATCCACGCGCAGCGTCGCCAGATTGCGGAACAGCAGCGCCTCAGCCCGATGTTGCGTCAGGCTCTCGGCGAGCCGCGCGGCGCGGCTGGCTGAGATGGCCGCGAGCCCCCAGGCGTGCGGATCGGCGGGGATCGCCTCCAGGCGCTCGTAGTGGGCCAGCACGACCGCCGCGGATTTCCCCCCCCAGCCGGGGATGCCGGGGAAGCCATCGGCCGCATCGCCCACCAGCCCCAGCCAGTCGGGGATCGACGGCGGGCGCACGCCAAATTTCGCCACCACGCCCGCTTCATCGAGGACAAGATTGCGGCGGCGATCCCAGGCCACGATGCGATTTCCGCAGATCAGCTGGGCCAGATCCTTATCCGGCGAGCAGAGCACGATCTGTTCGACCGCCGCGTCGTGCTTGAAACGGGCGGTCGCACTGGCCAGGGCATCGTCGGCCTCGAACTCCACCATCGGCCAGACCACCAGCCCCAGCGCGGCAACGGCCTCTTCGGCCAGCGCGAACTGGGCGAGCAGGATGGGGTCAACGCCCGCGCCGGTCTTGTAGCCGGAGTACAGGCCGTTCCGGAAGGACTCGATCACGTGATCGAACGCGCAAGCCACATGGGTAATGCCCGGCGTGGTCACCAGCAGCAGCAGGCTGCGCAAGAGGCCCAGCGTGGCGCCGACCGCGCGCCCATCCGGCGCCGTGCGCGGCGGCGCGCCGAAGTGGTTACGAAACAGCTCGTAGGTCCCATCCACCAGGTAGAGCTTCATCGTGTCTCCCACCTTTCGGCAGCCTACTCCAATGATGCGGGCCATTTCGCCCGCGTGGCGCCCTCGAACCGATCTATTCGCCAGATAACCCTTAAGCGACCCGCGCCGGGAAGCGGATTGGCGCGGAGCATTCAGAGGAGCTGCCCTAAAAACTGGTAGAGACGCGAGATGTCGGCATACAGCGCCTCCACATCGCGCCGGAGCTGGCTTGCCAGTTCGGGGTCGGCGGTCGTCGGCGCCTCCAGACGCAGCACATGGTCGTTGACGACCTGCGTGTCGCGCGCCACCTGCTCGGTCAGCGTGCGGGCGGACTGGATGGCCTGGAGCAGCGTCGTGCGCGCCTGCTCCAGGCCATAGGCGAGCGGCGCCAGCCGACGCAGCTGGTCGCTGGGCGTCGGCGTCTGCAGCCTGGCCCGCGCCAACTCGGCCAGATAGTCATGGAGCACCTGCATCTCGCGCTCGACCTCGGTGAGCGCCGCGGCGGAGAGGGTCCCACGGGCGAGCCGATCGAGGAGCAGGTTGAGGCTGCTGGCCACCTGCAAGAGCGGATCGCCCGGGCGGATCGCCGCGCGCGCCCCCAGATCGCCCCGCGCCACACGCGCATGCGCCTGCTGAATCGCGCCGATAGATTCCTCGAGCTGGCGGTTGTGGTCGGCGAGCAGCGCATACGCCCGCTCCACATCCGCGGTGCGGTCCGCCTCCGCCAGCGCCCGCGCGGCGCCGCGCGCCGCCAACCACGAGATGACCCCAGCGACCGTGGTCAGGATAATGGGGTAGATAGCGACCGGGTAGATGCGAACAAACGGCGGGAGGTCGGACGGCAGATAGGCGTCCAGGGTCGCGCCATGCGCCGCCAGCCCGAGGTCCACCACGACGAACAGCACGCTGGCGCTCCACAGCAGCACGACGCTGCGGCTGGAGAGCAGAAAGCTGGCGACGATCAGTGGGATGACCAGCAGGTCATAGCCCGCCAGGTCCTGAAAGTTGATTTTGTCGCCTGGTGTAGCGAGCTGCGATCCGGCGATGGCCAGCGCCAGACCAGCGGTGTAGACCGTGGACGCCGCGCCGACGGCTCCGCGCCGGTTCAGGATGATGCTCGCGAGCACGATGACCGCGAAGCCCGCCACACCCGCCAGCGTGCCAGGGTCGAGCACGGGGAGGAAGCCGCGCGGCAGAATCAGCGCCAGCAGGACAACCGCCGTCAACTGTAGCGCGCTCAACAGGCGGCCGCGTCGCAGGCGCTCGCGCTCACTCGCGGAGAGCGCCCGATAGGCAAGCTGAGGAAC
>JAICVT010000428.1 GCA_025935235.1 Ktedonobacterales bacterium
AGAGGCGCGCGGGGCGCACGCCAGCCCGCGCCCTGCTGGCGGCGCTGGCGCTGGTCGCGGTGTTCGCGCTCCAGGCGGTCAGCGGGCCCGCCGCGCTGGCGCACGGCGCGCAGGCGTCTCAGCCTGCCACGCGCCAGCGGCCCGAGCGGGCGCTGCATGCGCTGCCCACCCGCACTGATCCCGCCGCCAACGCCATCCTCAGCGCGCCGCCCTCGCAGGTCAAGATGTGGTTCAGCGAGGCGCTCAACCCGGTTGACTCACGCATCATCGTGGTTGATCCCTCGAACCACGAGGTGGATAACCACGACAGCCGGGTGGACATGTCGAACCAGACTGAGATGGTCGTTGGGTTGCAACTGCTGCGACCAGGGACGTATGTCGTCGTCTGGCGCGCGCAGTCCACGGATGATGGCCACGTAACCGGCGGCAGCTTCATCTTCCGCATCGCCAACGCCGATGGCTCCGTGCCGCCTGTGCCTGCGACGCTACCGAGCGGCAACGTGCCAGGCGCGGCGGGCTTCGGCGCCAGCGCGCAATCGGTGGATGCGCCGACGCTCTTGCAGGCGCTAGGTGACTGGCTGGCGCTGCTCTTTGCGCTCTTCTGGGTCGGCTCCACGCTGTGGGAGGTGTGGGTGCTGCCCGTGCGCCGCGCGCCAGACGCCATCACCGCGCTCGGCGCGCGGCTGGCCACACGCCGCTTCCAGCGCCTCGCGCCGTATGCGCTGGCGGGCGCGCTGCTGGCCGACGTGATCGTGGCGGCGGCGCTGGTCGCGCAGGTCGCGGGGAGCTGGAGCGGCCTCGTCAGCGGGCAATACTGGCAGGCGACCATCCTCAGCGGCTCCGAGTTTGGCATCTACTGGTGGATGCGCCAGATCACGCTGCTGGTGGCGCTGGTGATCGCGCTGCTGACCGAGCGCGCCGCCCGCCAGGCATCGCAGCACGCGGCCGCTGGCGCGTCCACGCTGCCACGCGAGGCTGTGGAGCTCGACACCCAGGCGGCGCAAGCGGCGGCGGAGGCGGCGATCCCCTCATGGACGGCAGTGGCGCTGGAGACGCTGCGCCAGACGCCGCGCCTGCCTCTGCGCCTCGCGCGCGGCTGGCTCGACCTCACGCCGCTGCGCCAGGCGGAAGCGGCGCTGGGTCTGCTACTGCTCTTCGCCTTCGCCATGTCGGGGCATGCCGCCGCCACGCCGCCCTCCGAGCGCGGCTACGCCATCACGGTTGACCTGCTGCACCTGATCTTCTCGGCCATCTGGCTGGGCGGTCTGCTCTACATCAGCGTCGTGCTGATCCCGGCGGCGCGCGACCTGCCCGAGCGCTTGCGGGCGGCGCTGCTGGCGCGTGGCGCGCCGGAGTTTGGCGCCATCGCGATCGTCAGCGCGGCGCTGCTGGCCCTCACCGGCTCGCTCAACGCCACCGTGCATCTGACCTCGTTCGCGCAGTTCGCCACCACCGCCTATGGGCGCACGCTGTTCGTCAAGATCGAGCTATTCCTCATCATGGTCGCCATCAGCGCGTTCCATGCCTTCTGGCTGCGGCCACGGCTGGCCCGCTCGCTGGCGCAACCCGCGCCGACACGGCTGGCCAACCTGCGCGCGGTGGCGGGCGTGGGCGCGCAGCACGGCGCAGCCGCCGCCGCGAAGGGCGAGGCGCCACTGGCCGCTGAGCAGAAGCCGGATGACGAGCTGGAGGACGACGCCATCGTGACCTCTGACGCCAGCGCCCAGTCCTACGAGCGCGCCGCGCGCAACGGCCACGCGCACGACGCTGGCGACGCGGCCAGCGACGAGACGCGCCGCCTGCGCGCGCAGATGCAGGACTGGCTGCGGCGCGAGGCGATTGTAGGGGTGGGTGTGCTGCTGTGCGTGGCGCTGCTGGCGCTCTTCGCCGGCACGCTGACGCCGACGCAGGCCGCGCCCGTCGCCAGCTCAGGCGCGTTCAAGCAGACGCAGACCGTCAGCGGCTATGCCGTCACGCTCCAGGTCAATCCGGCGAAGTTCGGCCAGAACACCTTCACCGTCACAGTCGCCGACGCCCACGGCGCGCCTGCCACTGGCGCCTCGGCGCTGCTGCTGACCGATGACCTCGACATGGATATGGGCACGCAGTCGCTGCAACTCCAGCCAGCGGGGTCCGCGCAGCCCGGCGTCTACAGCGGGCAGGGCCAGCTGACGATGGCGGGCAACTGGCGCGTGACCGTCAAAGTTCTGCCGCCGGGCAGCAAAACGTTCCTCTCGACGCAATACAAGCTCGTCGCGGGGTCGTAAGGGGCGGAAGATGCCCCAGTCCGCGCAGGCGGACTTTGCGGCCGCAGGCCTCCCAGGCGCGGTTTCAACCGCCAGCCGACTCGGCGCCACCCGACCGCGCCTCCCGCGCCCAACCCACCGTGATACACTGGGCGAGCAAGTCGTTCTCACCCCAATCGCCGGAGGTTTTCGCCGTGTCTTCCAACTCGCCCCGCCCCGCCAACGCAGCCGATCCAGCGCGCGACGCCTGGTATGATGAGACGCTCCGCCATACCGTGGCCCTCGTGCGATTGCGCAGCGTCAGCCCCAGCCAGCAGGAGAACGCGGTCGGCGAGGCGATCATCCACGAGCTGGGCGCCGACGAGGGCGGCGACCTGGCGGGCGCTTACACCGAGGTCGGGCTGGAGGCCATCCCCGGCGATCCGTGGGGCCGCGCCAACGCCTTCGCCTTCGTGCGCGGGCGCTCGCTCCAGACGGTGACGCTGATGGGCCACTTCGACACGGTGGATACGCAGGACTACGGCGCGCTGGAGCCGTGGTCGCTCGATCCCGATGGCCTGCGCGAGCGGCTCGACGCGCTGGCCGCGATGACGCCCGGCGTGCGCGAGGACGAAGAGGCCGCGCCCGGCGACTGGCTCTATGGGCGCGGCGCGGCGGATATGAAGAGCGGCGTGGCGATCTGCATCACGCTGCTGCGCCACTATGCGCGGCTGGCGCGCGAGGGTCGGCTGCCGCTCTCGGTCGTGATGATCGCCACGCCCGATGAGGAGAACGAGTCGGCGGGCGCGCGCGAGGCGGCGCGGCTGCTGGCCCGCCTGCGCGCGGCGCACGGCCTCGCCCACATCGGCGCCATCAACACCGACTATGTCTCGGCGCGCTACCCTGGCGACGAGCAGCGCCCCGTCTACACTGGCTCAGTGGGCAAGCTGCTGCCGTGCTTCTTCAGCGTGGGCCAGGCCTCGCATGTCGGCGAGCCGTTCGCCGGGCTGGACGCCAATCTGATCCAGGCCGAGCTGATCGGCGAGTTCAGCATGAATCCAGCCTATTGCGAGACGGTGCGCGGCCAGACTACCCCGCCGCCTGTGACGCTGCGCGCGACCGACACCAAGACGGTCTACAACACGCAGCTCCCCTTCACTGCGCTGCTCTATCTCAACCTGCTGACTATGGAGCGCACGCCCGCACAGGCGCTGGAGCAGATGTGCGTGGGGGCGCGCCAGGCGCTCAATCGCACACTGGAGCGGACCGACGTCGCCGAGCGCCAATGGACGACGCTGCACGGCGCGCCGCC
>JAICVT010000380.1 GCA_025935235.1 Ktedonobacterales bacterium
CGCTTGCGCTTCGGCTTTGGCTCGGGCGCGATTGGCGCGGGGTCGAACTCGCTGGCCGCTGGAGTGTAGGTGGCGGCCTCGGCGGCGACCTCCTCGCCCGTGGCCGCGCTGCCCTGGCGCAGGGTTGAGCGGGCGCCGGGCAGAATCTCGACCGGGCCAAAGAGTGTCTCCTGCCGCACAGATAGCCGCCCCTGGTGCCACATCTCCAGCACGGCCAGGAAGGTGACGACCACGGCGAAGCGCGAGCTGGCTGTCAGCAGCGCCTCCTCCAGCGTCACGCGCCCGCGCGCCGCCAGCAGCTCGTCCACCTCCGCGATCTTCTCGGCGACGGTGACGAGCGGCAGCGGGAGCTGCTCGGGCTGCGAGAAGCGCTGCTCCGTCAGTACGCGCTTGAAGACCGCCGCCAGCGCGTTGACATTCAGCCCGACCAGCTTGGGCGGCGCCCAGGTCAGCAGCAGATCGGCGTCCACCAGGCGGGCCGAGCGCGAGAAGGTTTGCAAGCCCGCCAGCTCGCGCGCCCGCAGCGACCGCGCGATTTCGCGCGCCAGCTGATACTCGCGCAGCCGCTGCGCCAGCGCCTCGGCGTCGTCCAGCGGATCGTCGTCCTCGTCGGCGCCGTCCACGCGCGACTGGCGCGGCAGCAGGCTGCGCGACTTGATGAGCAGCAGCCGCGCCGCCATCGCCACGAACTCCGCCAGACGCGGTAGCGGCGGCTCATCCCACATGCGCAGGTAGGCCACGAACTGGTCGGTGACAGCCACCAGCGAGACGCTGGTGATCTCCATCTGGTTCTTCTCGATCAGGTTCAGCAGCAGATCGAGCGGCCCATCGAAGCCGGGCAGGTGGATGGTGTAGGGCGCGGCCTCCGGCTCACTCTGCGCGGCGGCGGCTAGAGGAAGCTGGGTGATCGTCTCGCGCTCGTTTTCGGCGCCAGACTCGTGGGAATCGTGGGAATCGTGGGAATCGTGGGAATCGTGGAGGCGCCGCCCGCGTGAGGCCGTCGGCGGCTTGATCGTCTGGCTCATCGCCTCGCGCCTCCTCTCGTCTCGCCTCGCTGTGCCTCGCCTCAATCCACCTGATCTGAAACACCTGACCCATTCTACGAGCGCCGGACAAAAGCGGTCAAACTGGCGGGCCGCATGGGTATGAGTGGGCTAGGGCAAGCCGGACGCCGCCCGACTGGTCCATGCGCTCATCAGGCGTGTACCTGGTGGAGTATGCTAAATTGCGTAGGGAGTATGCTGTACAGTATTGTGTGGGCGCCATGTCGTGCGGGCGCCTGATCCGCGACGCGAAGCGGACAGCGATGGCAAGGTATTTGCGTTCTCGATCTCTGGTCTCGGCTGCGCTCGCGCATCGCGCAGGAGCGGCGAGCGCCGCGCCAGCGACGACCCCAGAGACTCACAAAGCGTCCACCCACCCCGGAAGCCCTCCGTCGCGAGCCGCCAACCAAGGGCGATGGCGCTGTTCAAGATATCAGGAGGCGATTTGTATGCAGGCGCGCGCCCACGAGGAACCCGCCTTTCCCCGCGCCACCCAGCGCCACCGTGCCGGACTCTGGAGCCGATTCATTGACGCGATGAATCAGGATGAGCGCGACAACTCGAACGGTGAGCTGAGCGACTTTACCACCACGCCGCGCGTGATCTTCATCACAGCGCTGGCGGTGGTCATCGGCGTGGCCAGCGCGTTCATCTCGCTGATCCTGCTGCGAGCGATTGGCCTCTTTACCAATCTCTTCTTCTTTCAGCGCTGGGACTTCCAGCTCGTCTCGCCAGCGGGCAACTCGCTGGGCTGGCTCGAGGTCATCGTGCCGATTGGCGGCGGCATCCTCGTCGGCCTGATGGCGCGCTATGGCTCCGAGCGCATCCGCGGCCACGGCATCCCGGAGGCGATCGAAGCGATTCTGGTGAATGGCAGCCGCGTCGAGCCGAAAGTCTCCGTGCTGAAGCTCGTCTCATCAGCCATCTCCATCGGCTCTGGCGGCCCGTTCGGCGCTGAAGGGCCGATCATCGTCACTGGCGGCTCATTCGGCTCGATGATCGCCCAGCTCTTTCGGCTGGCCAGCGTCGAGCGCAAGACCCTGCTGGTGGCCGGCGCGGCGGGCGGCATGTCGGCCACATTCGGCTCGCCGATCGCAGCGGTGGCCTTGGCTGTCGAGGTGCTGCTCTTCGAATGGAAGCCGCGCAGCCTGCTGCCGGTGATCGCGGCGAGCGCCACGGCGGCGGCGGTGCGCTACTACATCATCGCGCCGCCACCGATCTTTCCCATGCAGTCCAGCGCTGGCGCGCTCAACTTTGCGGGCTATGGCGGCTGCGTGCTGGTAGGGCTGCTGGCCAGCGGCCTGGCGGTCCTGATGACCGAGGGCATCTATCTGGTCGAAGATACCTTCCGCCGACTGCCGATCCACTGGATGTGGTGGCCCGCGCTGGGTGGCCTGGTCGTCGGCATCGGCGGCCTGATCTATCCGGCGGCGCTGGGTGTCGGCTACAGCTCGATCGCCTCGATGCTGCGCGGCAACATCACCGCGCAGGTCATCCTCGGCTTCCTGATCATCAAAGCCATCATCTGGATGATCTCGCTCGGCTCTGGCACGTCGGGCGGCATCATCGCGCCGCTGCTGCTGATCGGTGGCGCGCTGGGTGGGCTGGAGAGCTTCTTTCTGCCCAACTTTGGGCCGGGATTCTGGCCGCTCATCAGCATGGCCGCCGTGCTGGGCAGCGCCATGCGCGCGCCGCTGACCGGCGTCATCTTCGCCTTCGAGTTGACCCACAACACGAATGCCATCATCCCGCTGATGATCGCCGTGGGGGTCGCGCATCTGGTGATGGTGCTGGCGCTCAAGCGCTCCATCCTGACCGAGAAGGTCAGCCGTCGCGGCTTCCATGTCAGCAACGAGCTGGCGATTGATCCGCTCGAGCGGATGCTGGTGCGCGAGGCCATGCGCACCAATATCGTCGCCCTGCCAGCCCACGCCTCGGTGCGCGAGCTGATGAGCACGCTCAAGGCCAAGGCGCGTCCGCGTGGCCAGGCGCTGCTGCCGGTCATAGACACCCAGGATCACCTCGTCGGCGTGCTGACGCGCTCCGACCTGCAACGGCTGCTGAAGGAATCGAGCGCTGGCGGCGCCAATGGCTCCGGCGGGCCGACGGAGCCAGCGCGGCGCAACGGCAAACATGCGCTCGAAGATTTCGTGCAGCGCAGGCCGGTGGTGGCCTATCTTGATGACACGCTGCGGGTAGCGGTCAACCGCATGACCGAGACGGGATACACCCGCCTGCCCGTGGTGGAGCGCCATCACCCCGATAAGCTGATGGGCATCGTCGCCCTGCACGACGTGCTGAAGGCGCGGCAGCGCAACCTGGAAGAGGAGCGCCACCGCGAGCGCGTGCTGCGCATCCACATCTTCGTCCCCGGTCGTGGCGCGCGGCAGGTGGCCACCCGCTCAATTCCCGCGCCAGACATCCAGCCGGAGATCCCGCCGGAAACGCCGCCAGTGCTCTTGCCAGAGAGCGCGTCGAAGCAGGTAGCGGAGGCCGTCACCGAAGCCAGGGCAGAGGAGGTCTCCGATAAAACGCCCGCCCCTCTGGAGTCGCCGCAGGCGCCAGATGTGGACGGGCATGCAGACGGACGCGGTGACGAGCGCGAGGCCATGCCAGAGGGCGCGACCGAGCCGGGCGCGCCAGAGACTCTGCCGCCTGAGAGGCCGTGAGACTGCCGTGAGACAGCGTCCCTCATCCCCCATTTCATACCGCGCGGAGAGGGCTGGGATGAGGTCGCTCCTTCGGACTGAGTCGTATACCGTGCGAAAGGGCGCAAGATAGGAGAAGCGGCGCCGCACGCGCATGGGTTACGCTGTGAGGGAACGCTGGGGAGGCTCGCGGCCTCGCCCGCGAAGACCCGAGCCAGGAGGAGGAGATTTGTGAGTACAGCCGTGTCGCGCGATGGAACACGTATCGGATACACCAGA
>JAICVT010000407.1 GCA_025935235.1 Ktedonobacterales bacterium
AGCGTCAGCAGGTCCTTCGCGCGTTGTGAGGGGCTGCCGCGATGCTTGCCGACATACAGCGGAACCTCGACATTCTCCTGCGCGGTCAGTGTCGGGATCAGATTGAAGGCCTGAAAGACCATGCCGATCTTCTGGTTGCGCACCAGCGCCAGCTTGGCCTCGCGCATATGCGTGATGTCAACGCCGTCCACCCGCACCTGGCCGGCGGTTGGCGCATCCAGACCAGAGATGAGGCCGAGCAACGTTGACTTGCCAGAGCCAGATGGTCCGACGATGGCGACCAGCTCGCCATGCTCGATCCGCAGGCTGATGCCCTTCAGGATCTCGATCCGCTCGCGACCGAGCGGCAGCGACTTGCGCACATCCAGCGCTTCGAGCGCGGCGGGACGCGCGGGCATGGCAGATGAGGCCGGTGAGACCGATTGCGTCTGAGGGTTCATGGCGGCGCTCCTTGTCGAATCGCGGGCGGCGTCTCCGTGAACCCCACTGGCTCGCTCTCGCCGCTCTCACCCGCAAGGATGCCCGAAAACGCTGGCGATTCCATCGCCGCCGAGAGCCATCGCGATAATCCTGGAGTGCTATTCGCGCGCATGGCTCTGGCGAGCTATCGGGGCGCAGGGGAAGGGGCCGCTGCGGCGAAGCGGCTTACCGAGCGCGCCGCGACATCCGGCGTAGCGGAGTGGCATACTGACCAGGCGCGTCTGGCTCGGCTCGTAGGGGTCGCCGAACCCCACAGGCCCAGCAAAGAACAGGAGAGAACGTCGAACACGCTGTCAGCTGAGGACGCGGCGGCCTTGTGCAATCTACTGGAACAACAGGGCGTCCGATTCTGGTTAATGGGCGGGTGGGGCGTGGACGCGCTGCTCCACCGCCAGACCCGTCCGCATAAAGATCTCGACGCGCTGGTGTTGCTGGACGATCTCCCCGCGCTCTGGAACCTGCTCGACGCCCAGGGCTTCACCCTGCGCCATGTGTGGGAAGAGAACCGCTGGCTGGAGGAGGAACCTCATCGCTGGCCCACCGCGTTTGTTGTGGCGGATAGAGATGGTCGGGAACTCGATATACACGTCATCTCCATCGAACCCAATGGCGTCATCGTCCAGCGCTATGACAATCCGTGGCCCTTCCCCGACGACATCACGGGGCAAGGGAGCATCGCTGGCGTCACGATCACCTGTGTCTCCAGAGAGACGCAACTGGCGATGCACACGGGCTACACCTTGCCAGATAGCCAGCGACGCGACCTCGATCTGCTGCAAACTGATTGACGCCCCTGGCGTAGATCGTTGATGCGATGCGCCCTTGATGCGAGGGATCAGGAGCACGGCGGAAAAGAGGGAAGGATCGCTGTGGATGCCATGAATGACGACCAGCGACGCCACTTGCGCGCCGGATTCGATCTGGCGGCGGAGGAGAATCTGATCATCCTGGCCACGCAGTCTAGCACGCGCGCGCTGGGCGAGGCCCGCGGCGCCGACTTCCTCGCCCGCGTGCGGCGTCGGCTTGAGTCGCTCGGCTGGCCCCAACTGACGGCCACCTTCGTCGCGTATCTGACTATCGGGCAGCGGCTGAGATGAGATCAGACGAGGTTGAGTGTGGCTATCATTACGAGTAAGCGAAGTGGACACGGTAGACGTGCGTTCCATCGCTAGAGCCACTTCGCGTTCAAAAGCTGATTGACGGCATGCGCCTGGAATGTTATAGTCGCCCTGTAACGTGTGTAGACCTGGAGACGCAGCATCCTGGTTGTGAAGCGTCATGCTGCTTTAACCGGCCTTGCTGCGCGCGATGCCTGCTCTGTTGTACTATAGCCTGTCATTCGTATAAGCCCGTCGTTTGCGAGTGGGCGGTGGCGGGGATGTACCGCGAATTGTGGATACATCCCCTCTCGGTGGAGGAAACGCGACATGGCGACAAAGGCTATCGCCGTTCAGGCGGCGACCCCGCAAGACATGGAAACTATGACTATGCAATACATTGCGCAGGGCTATACCATCGCAAACAAGACTGCGGCGCAGGTATCCCTTATCAAGCGCAAGAAGATCTCGACAACCTGGATCATCATTGATCTCGTCTGCATCCTCTTGTTTGGCTTTGGACTCATCATGCTCCTCATCACGATGATCGTGTATGCGGCAGATAACGACAAGATGGTCACGATAACAGTCGCGGGCGCGGGCGTCGCCCCAACAACCTCGGCGCCATCGTGGCCACAGGCGGGGACAGGCCCCATGCCCCAGTGACAACTGGCGAGTGCCTGATGAGTGGTTGTTGGGCGACACGGCCTCGGTGAACGCCAAGGAGCCAGGCGCGATGCGCGGGCAGCGACGACGCATGGTTGAGAGCCCGAACCAGGTACGGCGCGCTCGGAGAAGGATGGGCCAGCGTATGGCGTTGTCCGTGTTGTCCGCTGGGGAATGAGAGAGCAGAGGCGCTGAGATGACAACGTTTCCACCAAACTATGCTCCACCACCCGAGCCTGGGTCAGATCAGTCACCCTACGGCTATGCCGCGCCGCCAGTGGGCGTGCCGCCGGGCTATGCGCCGACAGGGCATATTCCCGGCTATGCTCCGGTGGGCGTAGCGCCAGTCCAGGCAGATAGCGCGCTGGCGACTGCCGCTTTCGTACTCGGCATACTTGGGCTATGCACAGGTTTCGCGGGTATCCCAGCTGTCATCTGCGGACACCTAGCGCTAAACAGAATCAACCGCGCTGGGGGAACCCTGAGAGGTAAGGGCCTGGCAACTGCTGGTCTCGTCATCGGCTATATCGGGATCGGGTTGCTCATAGTGGCGGCGCTCTCCGAACTCGGCAGATAGGCGCGAGTCAGGGCGCCGCTCGTTTCTTTGACAGCGCGCGGCTTGAGCGGATATACTGTCAGGTACATGAAGGCGATGACCTGGAGAAGTAGGCAGGAATCAGCCCAGGCAGAGACGGAAGCATTCAGGTGCGAGCTTCCGCTGGGATGACCGCCGAAGTGACCGGGTCGCCTGCGAGGTGAGCGCTGGCGTTGCGACGCGGCGGTGAGCCTCGCGCGGGTTGCGCCCGTTAGCGCGCGTTCTGAGGCGGCGGCGTGTCTGGCTTTGCCCTGATCGTCTGATCTCTCCCCGGCGCGCCCCCGCGAACCAAGGTGGAACCACGAGCGCCTTCCCTCGTCCTTGACAGGGGAAGGCGCTATTTGTCTGGAGGAAAGGGCAGTATTCCCATGACCACGGAGTCCACCGAGATCACGGACCTCGAGGAGCAGAGCGCTCCCCGCAGGCTCGACCAGATCCCCAAGGCGTATGATCCGCAGGCGGTCGAGCAGCGCCTCTACCACTGGTGGGAGAGCGAGGGCTATTTTCGCCCGCGCCCCAGCCGCAACCCTGATCGGCCTCCCTTCGTCATCAGCATGCCGCCGCCCAACGTGACCGGCGCGCTGCACCTGGGGCATGCCATCACCGCCGCGCTCGAAGATGTCATGATCCGCTACCACCGCATGCTCGGCGACGAGACGCTCTGGGTTCCCGGCGAAGACCACGCCGGCATCTCCACTCAGAACGTTGTAGAGAAGCAGCTCGCAAAAGAGGGCAAAACGCGCCAGCAGATCGGGCGCGAGGCCTTTGTCGAGCGCGTCTGGCAGTGGGTTCACCAATACAAGAGCAACATCCAGAACCAGCACCGGCGGCTGGGCGTCTCGACCGACTGGGAGCGCGAGCGCTTCACGCTGGATGAGGGGCTGGCGCGCGCCGTCCGCGAGGTCTTTGTTCGCCTGTATGAG
>JAICVT010000018.1 GCA_025935235.1 Ktedonobacterales bacterium
ATTACATCAGGAGCCAGGGCTATAGCATCGTCAGCCTTGATCAGCTGCTCGCGCCGTAGTGGACGGTAGAGAGAGCGGCTGAAGCGCAAACCAGGGGCGATCCTCACGGTTCGCCGCGAAGCCCGCCTGCGTGGAGTGGAGTGTGTCCCACTCCGCGCAGGCGGACCCGGAGGCCGTTGACGGCAGTCGCCGGTTTCACGACCGCACGGCCTCTTGGTTCCTCGCCAGTACCGCGTTGACTTCCTTCAACTCCGCAGTCGGACTGAATGTGATGAGCTCCGTGTTGGGAGCGGCGAGTGGCAAGTGGCCGGGTGGCAGGTAGAAAACATCGCCCGGCTCGAAGGTTTCGTCGTGATCGCGGTAGCGCATGGTGAGACGCCCGCTCATGACAAGACCCCAGTGCGGGCACGAGCAGCGGTCATCCGGCAGCCCCTTGAAAAAGGGAGCTGGGTCGATGCCGCTACGCAGCGTCTCGAACGTGACAGTGAAGTCACCTAGCTCCGCCGATCTGCCGATGTAGTGCGGATTTTCAGCGGTAATCGGCGTTGTGTCTTTTCGTGCTCCAGGCATGTGACGCCTCCTCATCAACTGCGTTCGTCAACCTACCGTAGGTCTGTACAGACAGAATGACCTCGGAGCGCTGGCGTTACATCGGGGACTTCCCCTATCCACCCCCACAACTTTCGCGCAGCAAGAGGAAACTAGCCTGCCGAGGATGCTCCCGGATCCTGGCTGATCTGGAAGCTCGCCGCAAAGACGGCGGCCTGAGCCCGATTGCGCAACCCAAGCTTGTTGAGGATGCTGCCGACGTGATGCTCCGCCGTCTTGGGGGTGATGAAAAGTTGCCTGGCGATGGCGGGATTGGATAAGCCCTGAGCCAGGAGAGGAAGCACCTCCCGCTCGCGTCGGCTCAGCACATCCAGCGCGGTCGGCGGCGGCGGAGCTACCGTCACCACCCTCCCCTGCGCTTTGAGCAGATCAGCAGCCAGTCCCGCCTGGGGAGCGCCGAGGCGCTGGTAGATGCTGAGCGCCGCCTCGGCGTTGACGATGGTTTCGGCTGAAGCCGTACTCGCGTAGGCTCGTGCGAGCTCGAGATGGAGCGCTGCTCGCAGGGGAGGACAGCTGTTGCCAAGCGCTGCGAGGCCAGCCTCGAAGTGCTGTGCAGCCAGTTCCCGTTTCTCCCACGCCATGGACGTCCTGCCCAGGGCCAGGGCTGCCTGAGCCACAACCGTGGGAACCTCCGCGCTCTCAGCCATGTGCTGCAGCTGCAGCGCGGCTTGCTCCGCGGCGGTGGTCTTCCCACCGGCAAGCTCTGCCTCCACGAGGACGAGCAGCATGGACGCGGCGCGCAACTGGTCCCCGCTCAGTTGACGCAGCGCCTGGCGCGCCACCGCTGCGGCCAGGTCGTACTTCTCTTGTGCCAGATAGAGCCGCGCGCGCGGCCCCATGACTTCCACGCGGTCGATACTCTCGTCGATCAGCCGGGCCGCTTCCGCCAGGCGACCCTGGTAGATCCAAAGGTCGGCGAGCGCTGCCCGTGTGGTGAGCTGCACATAATGGTAGGAGGCCTCCCCCTTCACCAGGGCCATACGCAAGGCGGTTTCTGCTTCCCGCCAGCGCCCCACATGGCAGAGCAGTGACCCGAACGCTACCCAGCAATGGGCGAAGAGGTGTACGGTGGGGCCCTCTCCTGAGGAAGGCGTGCTGTTCTCAATGAAACGCAGCCATGCCTCAGCGCGCGTGGCGTCGCCGCAGCGCTCGCATGCGCTGATCAAGCCGCACGCGACCTGGTTGATTACCGCTGGATCCCTACAGTCGCCGCCGATGATCATCGTGAACGCTTCGTCGAGCCGCGCCATGCCATCGCGGACGCGGCCCATCGAGACCAGAGCCAGGCCAGAGTCGCCCAGTGCCTTGCACTCCAGATTGCGATCGTGAAAACGGTGGGCGATATCCAGAGCCGTAGTGGCGCTGGCCTCCAACTCGTCAGCACTCTCGACGTAGGCGCCAAATAGCCCGACGACTACATAGCCTTGCTCTACACAGGGCTCCTCGTGTTCGAGCAGGCGCAGAGCGCGGGCAAGCCAGGCGCGTCCCACCACTTTGTCATCAAACATGTCGCAGTGGACCCGGCCGAGCATGGTGGCAGCCAATGCGGCGCGACGCGGCAGACCGCGTGCCTGGAAGTCGCGATAGGCGTGCTCAAACTGCGCCTGGGCCTCCTCGAAGTCAGTCAGGAGGTAGGCCATCGTACCCAGACGGAAGCGGTCCTCGGGCTCGTTTGATACCTCGGCTACCTGGCGTAGGATGCCAAAGGCGCCAGAAAAGTCCCCCTTGCCAGCCAGTTGCATGGCGGCAAGTCGTCCTGTGGCGGCATCACTATCCATACCGCAACGCTTTCCTGTGCAGATCAGGCCGCTATGCCGTCCTATACGCCTCTCCAACGGCGGAGGTAGCCTCGTGCCAGGATGGCAGCGACACCGAACATGGGGCCTTGAGTGACATCAGGGCGCGTGGCAAGTATACTGCCTCCTGCGCCATACCTTGGCGTACCGGGCGAGGTCAAAACCCATTGCGCGATCTATCCCGCTTCCCCCTGAGTATCGCTGTACAACTAGCCGCCAGTTCGCTCGGCGGCGGGGGCCAGGCCGATGCGCCGTGCCAGCTCGTCGGCGGTGGTGTAGGGATCGCTCTCGCGCTCGACCACCTGCGCCACCAGCCGCTGCCACTCGTCGTTGCCGATCGTCGCGCTGATGCGCTCGATCAGCGCCTGATGCAGCAGCGCCAGCATCTCGCTCTGGGCCTGGCGTCCGTCGCGCTGGGCGAGCTGCCCGGTCTTCTTGAGCGAGGCGAGGTGCGCGGCTAGCTTGTCGGCCAGCTCCGGCGTCCCCTCGCCCGTCATGCCGACCGTCTTGATGATCGGCGGACGCCAGGGATGCTCCTTGCGATGCTCGTCGAGGCTGAGCAGCATGCGCAGCTCGGCGGCGGTCTGATCGGCGCCGGGCCGGTCCGCCTTGTTGACGACGAAGATGTCGGCGATCTCCAGAATGCCGGCCTTGATCGCCTGGATGTCGTCGCCCATCCCCGGCACGACGACCACCACCACCGTCTGCGCCGCGCGCACGATCTCCACCTCGGCCTGCCCCGCGCCGACCGTCTCGACGATGATGGTATCGAAGCCAGCGGCGTCGAGCGCGCGCGTGGCGTCGCGTGTGGCGGCGGCCAGCCCCCCGACCGAGCCGCGGCTGGCCATGCTGCGGATGAAGACCTCGGGGTCACCCGCCAGCTCCTGCATGCGAATGCGGTCGCCGAGGATGGCGCCGCCGGTGAAGGGGCTGCTGGGGTCCACGGCGATCACGCCGACGCGCTGGTCGCGCCGCCGCAGTTCGCGCGCCAGCTGCATCACCAGCGTGCTCTTGCCCGCGCCCGGTGAGCCAGTGAAGCCGACGATGTGCGCGTGGCCGCCATGCGCGTGCAGCCGCGCCAGCATCTGTCGCGCCTCTGGCGCGCGATTCTCGATCAGCGTCACCATGCGCGCCAGCGCGCGGCGGTCGCCCGCTAGCAACCGCTCGACCAGATCAGGCTGGAGATCGGAGCGTGTCGTCATGCCGGCTGATCGCTTCCCTCAGCGTCGGCGGCGCGCAGCGGGGCCAGCGCCTGGCGCATGCGCTGGGGGGCGACATGCGTGCGTACATACTCGATGATGGTGGCGAGCGGCGTGCCAGGGCCGAAATTGCCCTTGACGCCCATCGCCTCGATCGCCGGGATGTCTTCGTCGGGCAGGATGCCGCCCGCCATCACCAGCACGTCGTCCACGCCGTTCTCGCGCAGCAGCTCCATCACCTTGGGGAAGATGGCCATGTGTGCGCCCGAGAGGATGCTCATCAGGATGGCGTCCACATCCTCCTGGATGGCGGCCTCGACGATCATCTGCGGCGTCTGGCGGATGCCGGTATAGATGACCTCCATGCCGCCATCGCGCAGCGCCCGCGCGATCACCTTTGCCCCCCGGTCGTGGCCATCCAGCCCTGGCTTGGCCACCAGCACCCGAATCCTGCGTTCATCAGCCATAGCTATCTCGCAGAGCCATCGCGCGGCGTCATCGAAACCATTGAAACGTCGCGGCGCGCGGCTCTGTTTCCCCCTTTCGTGGCTCCTACAGCGTCGTCGCGTGGCTGGCCGCCGCTCCGGCGCAGCGCGCACAGCCGCCAAACGCGATTGTACTCGCTGCCCGCGAGCCTCGCAAGCGACGCGCTCGGCAGAGCAAGCGGATGAGTCTGGTGCGTTTCTAAGTCAGCATTGCGCATCGCGCATATGCTAGTGAGCGGAGTGAATAGTTCGTCGATACTCCCTATGGACAGCCGAGATCTTGCGAAATCCAGCGGGTGCGTGACGCGCGTTCTGACCGCCCAATCCGTTCCCACCTCTTCGTTGCCTCGCTCAGTGCTACGCAGCCTTCACCGGGTGTGCCGCGCCCATGTAGGATCAGAAACGCGCCTAATACCTCCTGTAGCAATGCGGCGTTTGTATCATCTCTCAGGTCGATACTTAACGCCAAAGCTTCACGATATCGTTGTTCTGCGGTTGATAGGTCGTTTTGCTCCTCCGCAATCATCGCAAGGCAATACAGATCCGTGCTCTCTCCTTGTACATCACCCACCTCGTGACGAATTGGCAGACTCACGTTGAAGAAGTTCTGGGCCGCCTCTGCATGACCTCGTGCCATTTCTATCTGTCCCAAGCTTGCAAGGGTGATTGCCTCCCCTTTGCGATCACCTGTCGAAACCCGAACTGGCAAACACTGCTTGAGAATGCTCTCTGCCTCATCTAATCGCCCGTTAAAGAGGATTGCTCGCCCAAGGCCAAGTAGCGCTACGTTCTCCCCGGTACTATCAGATAACTCACGATGGATCGGTAGACTCTCGCGAAAGTATCGCTCGGCCTCCTCTGGCAGCCCACGCTGTAATGCTACCTGCCCAAGATGTGTGAGGTCGATCCCCTCACCGCGCTTATCACTCACCTCGCGGCGGATGCGTAGACTCTCTTGCAAGTAGCTTTCCGCCTCCTCCAATTGCCCGCGTGCGAACGCTGCTTGCCCCAGGTTCGATAACACCGCTCCTTCGTCTTGTCGATCACCCGTCATGCGAACAATGGCTTGGCTTTCCTCGAAATAGTGTTGTGCCTCCTCCAACCGTCCTTGTGCAAGTGCCACCTGCCCCAGGTTCGATAAGCCTGAACCTTCACCTTGAAGGTTGTGTTGGCTTTGGCTGATTGCGAGGCTCTGTTTGAAGAAACGTCCTGCCTCCCCTAGTCGTCCACGAATTAATGCGACATGGCCAAGGTCTGACAAAATAAGACCTTCGCCTGCTCGATCACCCAGTGCCCGTCGCTGAGACAAGTTTAGCTTATAAATGGCCTCTGCCTCGTCAAGTTTTCCTACGAATCGAAGTAAATCCGCGAAGTAAGCCGCAATATTCGCCTCATACATGCAGTCATCATAATCTTCGGTCTCCTCAGCGATGCGAGCTGCCGCCAGCATGCCCACAGGCAGCCAATGAAGTCCAGTTTGCCAGCGACCCGTATCGCGCCAGAAGTCACGCATTCCATTGCAGAGTTGAGTAATCAGGTCATCATCACCTTGCTCTAGCGCGGATTCCAGCGCTCCATCAATGTTCTTCTCATCAGGCATCAATGCCAGATAAGCAACGCCACCTTGGCCAAACATTGCAGTACTGTAGTAGGCATACCAAGTCGCAATTGAGAAGTTGACCAACTCCCGCTGGCTATCGTCCCAGGACGCTATGTCGGGTAGGTTGCGTCGCCCCGCGTAGATGTCGCGCGCATGGGCCTGGATGAGAGGATGTAGGTGCAGGCGCTCGCAGTCAGCGCCCTTGGCTGGAAGCTCTATTCTAGCGGAGTCCGCCAAGCGCATGTCGAATACCCAATGCAGGCTGCGCTCGGCCTCGTTCTCATCATCGCCCAGTGCTTCCGCCAGCGCCAATGCGGCGTGACGGCCCACATCCGCGCTGGTGAACGCCCCGAGCGCGGCATAAAGGCGCTGGCCGCCAGGCGACATCGCCGCCGCGCTAGTTGCCAGCACAGTGGTTACGGCCACCTCGCTGTTCTCAAGCCAGGCGTCGCGCAAAGGGTTGTGCTCGAACTCCTCGGCCAGCGTGGTCAGGTCGCGCCCCTCGGTCGCGGCATAGGCGGCGGCCAGCTTGACCGCCAGCGTATGGCGGCCCAGCGCCACTACGATGCGCCGCGCTGCCACTAATTCGTCTTTGCTTAGCGCGCGTCCAGTAGGTTCGCCATACGTGGTGGCGAAGAGCGTCAGCGCATCCTCCTCTGGCAGCAGATCCAGACGCAGGCTGGCGCCCTGGGCGGCGGGCAACGGCGTACGCGAGGTCAGCAGCACGGCGGCGCCTGCCGTGCGCAGCGACGCGACGATCTTGCTGGCAGGCAGATCAGCTTCGACGTTGTCAAGAACGACGAGCGCATGTTTGCCGCCCAGCAGTTGCCGAGCTACATCACCCAGCGCGGCGAAACTGTCATCCTCAGGCTTCTGGCGACCGGGGGCGAATCGGCTGAGCGCCATCTGCAGCAGGCCCAGCGCGTCAGCCTCGCTGTGCTGGTCGCGGCAGTCGAGCGCGGCGATGCCATCGGGGAAGGCGAGGCTGGTCATCAGCCGCCGGACGGCCTCCGCTGCCAGGGCCGTCTTGCCGATGCCGCCCTGGCCGTTGGCGGCGGCGATGTTGGCGAGCTGAACGTCAGCGGGGCCGGTCAGCCGCTTCATCACCCACTCCACATCCGTCGCGCGCCCGATGAAGTGGTCGGCGGGGCGCAGCTCGCTCAGGTCGAAAGGTGGGCCAATCACCTCCATAGGCTTGACGAGCGTGGTCGTGCGGCGAATGGCGGCGAGCAGACGCGCACGCTCCTCGGCTTCATCCGCGCCCGCATGCAGATCGGCGTACTGGATCAACGTCAGCCAGGGCGGGACGGCGCACGTCTCTAGTAGCACAGGCGCGATGACCAGACCCAGCTCCAGACGGGCGCTGTTCTTACGACTCCACGCTAGGCCAACCTCGTCCTGTACCCACTTGGAGTTCATCGCGGCGGGCGTCTCGATCACCACAAAGACGTCGGCGGCCATCAACTTCGTCTGGATGACGTCTTGCCAGTACTCGCCCGCTGGGATGCTGTCATCCTCGCCGCCATGCGAGTCATAGAAGACGTCGTAGTCTGCGCCAAGTTCGGCACGCAGCCAATCGGTCAGGCCATAGCCGAAGGCATTATCACTACTTGAATGGCTAACGAAAACATGGCGGAGAGTGTGGGAGGAATGCGGAGCCATCAGGATGCCTCCTGCCAGAGCGATTCCATCGCTATCATTATGGCAGGAGGCGGGCGTAATTTCAACCCGCGCTACGGACGTTCACATGACGTCGTTTTCGTTATCGTATTAAGGACCAGCCATCGTTCTGACGCAGGGATGAGACAGTTTAGTCGGTCACCAATACGACCCAACCAAGCCAGCGGCGCTACCTCGCGACGGTGAAGTTGTTGTAGACCACCGAGGGATCGCCAGAGGGGTTGATGACCGCCAGCCTGCCCGCCGCGATCGAGCCGTCGTCGGCCTGCCCGACCTGCGCGCCGTTGACGTAGAAGACGAAGTGGCCGCCCGTGGCGCGCACGGTGAGCGTATTGCTGGCGTTCAGCCCGGCTTTGATGTGCGCGTCGGTTGTCTGCCCGCTGATCGGCGAGCCATTGCCATTGCGCACGACCGAGAACGTCCACTGCTGGCTGCTGTTGACGCCGAAGAAGTAGAACAGGTTGTCACCCTGGCCCCGCAGCAGCAGCCCATAGAACTGAGTGGGCGCGCCGCTGATCTGGCGTGTCTGCACCGAGACGCTGCCATCCTGGAACTGGCCGCTCGGCGCGTAGGCGATCCACGCGCCCGCCAGCTCGTAGCCGCCATTGGCGAAGAAGCTGTGCGACGAGCTTGGCCAGTTGCGGTCGGCGGTGGCCAGCGACGCCTGATAGGTGATCTGCTCGACCGGCGTCGGGCTGGGGGTCGGCGAGAGACGCGCGGTCGCCGTCGGCGTGGTGTTCGCCTTCGCTGGCGCGCCGCCCAGATGTGACGCCAGCACGATCCCCAGCGCCACGATCAGCAGCACCACGCCCAGCGCGGCCAATGTGCGCCCACCCCCAGGCAGCGCCTGCAAGCTCGCGCTCGCGCTCGCTCCAGAGGGTGGTTGCCCGCTGGGTGGCCAGGGCTGCGGCCTGGGCAGCGACCGCGCACGCGCATCGAGATCGGCGCTGCTGGCGCTAGCGCGGCTGGGGCGAGCGGACGCCACTGGCGCCTGCGGCGCTGGCGTCGCGAGGATAGTCGAGCCTTCCTCGACGGCCAGCGATGTGCGGATGGCGTCGCTCGTGGGGGCAGACGGGCCAGCCGCCGAGTCCACGGGCGCATCGGCCGCGACGGTCAGCGCATCCACATCGGCGATTCCGGCGGCCTTTGTGGTCGCGCGATCTGGCACGGGAACCGGCACGGGAGATGGCTCTGACCCCAGATCTGATCCCTGGCCAGATGGCTGTGAGGTCTGGCTGGAGGCCGAGCTGGATGAACTGGATGAGGGTGTCGCCAGCCCGGAGGAGGCGATGGTCGAGACGATGGTGCGCAACTCGGTTTCGCCGAGCGCGCCATCCAGCGCGTCCGCCAGCTCGGTTCCCGTGGCGAAGCGATCTTCGGGGCGCTTGGCCAGGCAGCGCATGATGATGTCATCGAGCGCGGGTGGCAGCTCTGGGAAGACGGCGCTGGGTGGGATCGGCGGCGCCGAGATGTGCTTGAAGACCGCCTCGCTGAGCGTCTTGACGCGGAATGGCGGCGCGCCAGTCGCCACCTCGTAGAGTACGACACCCAGCGAGTAGAGATCGCTGCGGCCATCCAGCGCGCCGCCCTGGCACTGCTCGGGCGACATGTAGGTCGGCGTGCCCATCACGACGCCGGTCTGGGTCAGCTCGCCCGAATCCTCTACCAGCCGGGCCAGACCGAAGTCGCTGATCTTCAGCAGGAAGGGTTCGGCGCCCGACGCGCGCGGCGGTGTCTCGAGCCGCTGCAAGAGCAGGTTGTCGGGCTTGATGTCGCGATGCACCATCCCGCGCGCGTGCGCGTAGGCCAGTCCCTCCGCCGCCTGCCGCACCAGATCAATGCCCAGCCCCAGCGACCAGCCCTCGTCCTTGGCGCGCTGGCGCAGCAGCGAGCGCAGCGATCCATCAGGCACCAGCTCCATCACCAGATACGAGAGGCCGTCCTGCTCGCCAAAGTCGAAGACCTCGACGATATTGGGATGCGAGAGCGCCGCCGCCGCCCGCGCCTCGCGCAGAAAGCGCGCCTGGAAGGTGGGATCGCCCGCCTGCAAGGGGTGCAGCACCTTCAGCGCCGCCGGACGGCTCAGGCGCAGGTGGATGGCGCGGTAGACGTCGCCCATTCCGCCGCTGCCCAGGCGCGACTCAATACGGTAATTGCCCAGTGTCTGGCCAACCAGATCGGCCATGCCGAACCTCCACGAGCCGCCCATGATGGCGCCGCGGAGCGCCACAGCCACATTCCACGCAGGCGGAGATCTCACAGGGAGAGGAGTGAGGAGCAAACGCCCGCTGACACAGGAGTCATCACACGCGATTGTACTCGCTCTCTGGTCATCGTACAAGCGCCAAATCGCGCGCCAATGGCCACATCTGCGACTATACTGCGATGCGAGCGGCCACAAGCGGCCACAAGCGGCCACAAGCGGCCACATCGACGACAAGCGGTGACGCGCGACGATGCGCGAAGAGATGAGAGGGATCAGGCGATGACGCAACTCAACGGCAAGATCGCGATTGTGACGGGCGGCGGCTCCGGGCTGGGCCGCGCGATGACGCTGCGCTTCGCCCGCGACGGCGCGCGCGTGATCGCCGCCGACCTCAACGAGGATGGCGCGCAGGAGACCGCGCGCCTGGCTACCGAGCAGGGCGCCAGCGCCGATCGGGTCGTGGCGCGCAAGCTGGATGTGACCGACGAGCGCGCCTGCGCGGCGCTGGTGGATGCGACGCTGGCCGAGCATGGCAAGCTCGACGTGATGGTGGCCAACGCGGGCATCGGCACATTCGGCCCGATCGCCGACCTCAGCCTGGACGACTGGCGGCGCGTGCTGGATGTCAACCTGACCGGCGTCTTCCTCTGCGCCAAATACGCCTTCCGCGCCATGCAGGAGGCGGGCGGCGGCGTCATTCTCGCCACCGCCTCGGTGGCCGGGCTGGAGGGAACGCCCAACCTCGGCGCGTATGGCCCGGCCAAGGCGGGCGTAATCCAGCTCATCAAGACCATCGCGCTGGAGGGCGCGCGCCACAACATCCGCGCCAACGCGCTCTGCCCCGTCTGGACCACCACCCCACTGGTGGACGCGCTGGTGGCCAACAATCCGGAGCGCGGGATGGAGCGCCTGCGCCGCATGGTGCCGCTGGGTCGCCTCGGCCAGCCGGAGGATGTCGCCAACGTCGCCGCCTTCCTGGTCAGCGATGAGGCCAGCTTCCTCACCGGTGTCGCCATGCCGATTGACGGCGGCCACACCGCCTGACCCATCACCGCTATCGCCTCTGCCGCTGCGCACACGGCGCGTGAACGCAAAACCACCCTCTCCCAGAGGGAGAGGGCAGGGTGAGGGCGGCGCTCTAGCAAGAAAGCGAGACGGATCGCCATGAAGATTGCGGGCGCGGTGGCGCTGGTGACGGGCGCCAGCTCTGGCATTGGCGCGGCGACGGCGCGCGAGCTGGCGCGGCGCGGCGCGCGGGTGATCCTCGCCGCGCGGCGGGCTGATCTGCTGAGCGAGCAGGTGGCGGCCATCACGGCGGCGGGCGGACAGGCCAGCGCCATCGAGGCCGACATCTCTGATCTGGAGAGTCTGCCGCGGCTCGCTAGCCAGGCCGAGGCGGTCTATGGCCAGGTAGACATTCTCATCAACAACGCGGGCATCCATGTGCGCGGCAAGCCAGGGCAGATCGCGCCCACGGACATCGCGCGGATGGTGAACACTAACCTGACTGGCGCCATCCTGCTGACGCGCCTGCTGCTGCCACCGATGCTTCAGCGGCGGCGCGGCGCGATCATCTGCGTCGCCTCGGTGGCGGGCAACATCGCCAACGATTCGCTCTACAGCGGCACGAAGTTTGGGCTGCGCGGCTATGCGCTGGCTCTGCGCCGCCAGCTACACAGCAGCGGCGTCTCCGTCTCGGTTGTCTCGCCCGGCTACATTGACACCCCGCTGACCAGCTACCGGCGTGGCCGCATGCCCGGCCCCCAGTTGATCGCCAACGCCATCGCCGGGCTGGTGGAGCGCCCGCGCCGCGAGGTGGTGGCGCCGTGGTGGTATCGCTTCCCCATCGCGCTGGAGCGCGCCGCGCCGTGGCTGGTGGACTTCGGCCTGCGCCGCTGATCGCCCTTCGCCTGGCCGCCTCGCCTGCCCGCCCGCTAGCTCCCCTCTCCCGCGACGCGGGGGACGAGCTGTGGCTGGGAGCGCTCGCCCGAATTGACGCCGCATCGCGCGCGACCTATACTTCAAACGCATGCGATGGCGCGCGGTATGATGGGCGAGAGCGTCGCGTGTCGTTTATCGCGAGAGAGGGGCGAGGTTATGAGTGGCAAAGTGCGCTGCGCTCGCTGCGGCAAGACATTCAAGCCCGGCAGGTCGAGCCAGACCCTGTGTGACCAATGCGAAAAGCAGGAGCGCGCGGCGCGCGCGGCGGCTCGCAGTAGCGGCGCGAGCGGCGTAGTCCGCGCGCCGACTGCCAGCGCGGCGCCTGTGCGCATCGTCGGCCCCGCCGCCAACCTGCTCGATCCCGCTGCCAGTTCTGGCGTCACGACCAGCGCTCCCCCGCCCGATACCGGCCTCTACGGCTCCGCCGCCATCCGCGAAGAGCAGCGCCGCCAGCAGCAGCGTCGCGATGAGCAGCGCCGCGCCGAGGAGCGCGCCCGCGACGAGCAGCGCGCCCGCGAGCGCACCCAGCGGTTCGCCGAGCAGCATGCGCATGACGCGCGGCATGACCACCACGGCCAGCCGCGCCCCGCCAAACCCGCCCCGCGCGGCCCGCAGCCAGCCGCCGCGCCACGCCCGCCCAAGCCGCCGCGTCCGGCCACGCCGCAGTTCGTCATGACCGATGAGCTGCGCGCGACCATCGAGGCGCGCTACCTGGAGCTGGCGCAGCCGGTCGAGTTCGACGGCATCCGCACGCGCATAGCCGCTGAGCTGAGCGTGCCAAAATCGCATGTCAAGCAGGCCATCGCCGCGCTACGCGCCCGCATGCAGCTCCCCAGCTGGTGGGAGTTGCAATCCTACTCGGGCGCCGAGACCGACCTGGAGCGCATCCGCATGGCCTATCTGCCGCACCTGCCCGTACCCGCCGTCGGCATCCACAAGACGCTGGCCGAGGATCTGCATCTCGATCCGCGCACCGTCTATCAGGGCATCCGCCGGATTCGCGCCGAGATGCGCCTGCCGCAATACAACGCGCCCGAGGCGCACGGCGACCCGCCGCGTGACGCCCAGGCGAACGCGCAAGCGGCTGCCGATGCGACGCCAGAGTCAGAGGCGCAACCAGTGGAGGCCACGCAGGCCGCATCCGCTGAGCGGCCCGCAGAGCAAGAGTCGCCCACCGACGAGGCTCGCATGTAGCTCGCATGTAGCTCGCATGTAGCTCGCATGTAGCTCGCGCCGAGCGCTGATCGCCCGATCTGGCGGCTGACTCCAGCGTGTTCAGATGGCGCCAGACGGTTTCAGACGCCAGGCTCGCTCGCGCTCAACGCCGGGCGCTTGTTTCTCCTGTTTCGCACGTTTCACAGCCGATGGAGGTAGCAGACACATGGCGCTCGCGTTGATCGTCCACGGAGGCGCTGGCACAATCCCAGCGGATCGGCATGCGGCGGCCAGCGCGGGCTGCCGGGCGGCGGTCGAGGCCGGATGGCGCGCATTGCTGGCGGGCGGCTCCGCGCTTGACGCCGTGCAGGTGGCGATCATGGCACTGGAGGATAACCCCGGCTTCAACGCGGGTACGGGCGCCGTGTTGACGCTGGATGGTCGCGCCGAGCTGGATGCTGGCCTGATGGATGGCGAGACGCTGGATGTGGGCGCGGTGGCGGGCGTGCAGCGCATCAAGAATCCGATCCGGCTGGCGCGAGCCGTGCTGGCCAGCCCACATGCGCTGCTGGTGGGCGCGGGCGCCGAGCAATTCGCCACGGATGCGGGCATCGCGCTGTGTGATCCGGAGGAGCTGGTCACGGAGGCGCAGCGCGCGCGCTGGCGGCGCGGCTATCGCGAGGGCGACGATGTGAACGTTGACCCAGCGCACGGCGGGCTGGATGTCGGCGCGGTGGCGGCAGAGCATCTGCACGCCGACGACACGAAGCACGGCACGGTTGGCGCCGTCGCGGTGGATGCGCAGGGTCGGGTCGTGGCGGGCGCCTCCACTGGCGGCATCGGGGCGAAGCATCCCGGGCGGGTCGGCGATACGCCGCTGGCGGGCTGCGGCTTCGCGGCGGAGCGCGGGCTAGGCGGCGTCTCATGCACCGGCCACGGCGAAGACTTCATCCGCCTGACGCTGGCGCGCCGCGCGCTCGACCTGATCGCCGGGGGTAGGTCGGCGCAGCAGGCGGCGGAGGAGACGATGCGGCTGCTGGGCGAGCGAGTCGGCGGCCTCGGCGGCCTCGTCCTGCTGGACGCCGACGGTCGGCCCGGCTTCGCGCGCAACACGCCGACGATGGCCTACAGCTACATGCTCGAAGGCGCCGACGCGCCCGTCGCGGGTGTGTGACCTCACACGCCGACAAATCTCGTCAAAAAAACCACGGTAAACCGTGGGGAAATTTGCGCCATCAGACGGTATACTCCTGATTGTCACGAAGGAACACAACCTTCGCACTCGCCAACAGCGCAGGTCGTTGGCGAGCAAGGATGCGAATCTTGGGGCGTCGTCGGGTGGGACAGCCGACGGCGCTCCAATTTTTTCTCCCTCTTTCTCCCTCTTGCTCCCTCTTTTCTCTCCCGCAGCCAACTCTCCCTCGCTCTGGGTTTGACCACGCGCGCGCGCTCACGGTAGCATTCTCAGTGCGGCGTCCCCGCGCCGCCAGATAGAGAGCGAGCGCGCCTGTGACCAACCTGACCCACATGACCTACGCCGACTTCCTGCTGATCTTCCTGATCGCGCCGCTAGTGGCCGCGCTGGTCGCGCTGGGCGTCATCCTGCGGCGGCGTCTGCTCGACCGCCGCTTCGTGGCGCTGACAGGCGGGCTGGCGCTGGTCGCGCTGCTCTACATGGCCCCGTGGGATCACACTGCCGCCGTCTGGGGACTCTGGACCTGGGCGCCGGGCCGCACCTGGGGGCTGCGCTGGTGGAATGTGCCGCTCGAAGAATACCTCTTCTGCCTGCTCGAAGCGCTGCTGGGCTGCGCGCTGGTCTACGCCGCGCTGCTCCTTCATGGCATCTGGCGGGCGCGCGGCGGCGAACCGGAGCGGCGCCCGCCACACGCGCGTGCCTCCGCGCTGCCGCTGGTGGGGCTGCTGGCGCTCGGCTTCGGCGCGCATACGGCGGCGAACTGGGCTTATCTGCCATTTCTGCTGATTTGGGCGCTGCCAGTTATCGGCGTGCAGTGGGCGCTGGGCGGGCGCTACCTCTGGCGCGCGCGAATGGTCTGGGCGCCGGTGGCGCTCGCGCTCGCCGCGTGGCTCAGCCTCGCCGACGCCGTCGCCATCGCGGCGGGCGTCTGGCGCTTCGATCCACAGGCGCTGCTCGGCCCAGCGCTTGGCCCCGTCCCGCTGGAGGAGATGCTCTTCTACCTGCTAACCGCCCTGATGGTGACGCAGGGCTTCGTCGCGCTGTGGGAGGGCTATGCCGACCGCGAGGCGCTAGGGCGGCGTGTGCGCCCGCGGGTCGCTCGCCTGCGCGGCTGGCTGATGCGACCGGCGCCCAGCCCTGCGCCAAACGTCGCGGAGCCATTCGATGGCGGCTGAGGACAGTGAGGGCGCTCGTCGGCAGCGAGAGCATTGGCGCCCGACCCACTATCCGCGACGCTGGCGGTTTGGCGCGGGGGCCTGGGCCTGCCTGCTGGCGCTGGGCGTTGGCTTCGCGCTGGCGGCGCTGGCGCAGGTTCCACCGCCGCTGGAGCCGCTGAGCGAGGCCATCATGCAGGTGACGCCCGTCGCGCTGGCCAACGCCCTGCTGGGCGCGCTGGGCGCGCTGGCCAGCCCGCTCGCCCTGGTCGGCGCGGTGGCGCTCTGCCTGCCGCTGGCGGGGCTTGTCGCGCTGGCCGCTCCATCCAGCGCGCGGGCGTGGTCAAACCCAGAGAGGCAGGATGGACGGAGTTGGCTGGCGCGCTGGGCGCTGGTGGCCGGGCTGGCGCTGGCGCTGGTGGCGCCGTTGGCGCTGCTGGCCGCCTACCCCCTGGAGGCGCTGGCGGCGTGGCTGGCTGGCGCGCTCTTCGCCCCCGCGCTGTGGCTGGTTCGCTCGTGGTATGTGCGCCTGACTCAGCCGCGCACCACTGTCTCCTCCACTGCTACTGGCGCGCCGATCGCGCGCCGCGCTGCGCTGCGCCGCCTGGTGGATAGCGGCGTGACGTTGGCCAGCTTCACCCTGCTCGGCTCCTTCAACACCTGGGCGGGCTGGCTCGGCTCCGCGCTGGGAAATCCCGAGACGCCGCGCCGCCTCTTCGCCTTCACGCCGCCCCCCGCGCGCGTGCGGGGATTCCCGGTGGCTGGAGTCGAGCCGGAGGTGACGCCAGCCGCCAGCTTCTATGTCGTGAGCAAGAACGCCGCTGACCCGATCGTCAATCCCGACGACTGGCTGCTGCGCGTCTCCGGCCTGGTGAGAACGCCGATCACGCTGAACTATAGCCAGCTGCTGGCGCTGCCGCGCGTGGACGAGTATGTGACGCTGCGCTGCGTGGATAGCCTGCCCGGCAGCCATCTGATGAGCAACGCGCTCTGGTCGGGCGTCTCGCTGGCGGCGCTGCTGCGGCGGGCCGGGCCGCGCGCGGGCGCCAGGGTCGCGCTGATCCACGCGCCAGATGGCTACGCCGAGACGCTGCCGCTGGCCAGCGCGCTCGATCCGACCGCACTGCTGGCTTATGGCATGAACGGCGAGACGCTGGCGCGGCGGCACGGCGGGCCGATGCGGCTGCTGGCTCCTGGCCACTTCGGCTTCAAGAATGTGAAGTGGGTAGCGGAGATCGAGTTGGCTGCCGGCGCGCAGGGCTACTGGGCCGCGCGCGGCTGGACGGCGGCGCTGGCGCACAGCGTTGCCCGCATTGATGTCTGCCGCGTGGATGGCGTGGGCGCCGCGCTGCTGGCGGGCGTCGCCTATGCCGGGGCTAGCGGCGTGGGCGCGGTCGAGCTGCGCGTGGACGCTGGCGCGTGGAGTGATCGCGCGCTGGTCGCGATTGATCCGCCGCTCGCGCCGACGGCCTGGGCGCAGTGGCGCGCCACACTGGAGTTGACGCCCGGCAGGCACACCATCGCCGCGCGCGTCATAGACGGCGCTGGCCGCATCCAGCCACCAGGCGACGGTCAGATCTTCCCCAATGGCGCGACCGGCTACGACACCGTCGAGGTGACACTATGAGGTTACTCCGCTTCTCCTCCCTCTCCCACGGAGAGAGAGGGGCTGGGACGGCGAGGTCGCTCGGCCCCTGGGCGCAGGCGCTCATCATCGCGGTGGCGGGCATCCGCTCACAGGCGCGCTATCAGGCGCTGCCCACCGCTCTGCCACTCGCGCCGGATACAGACGAGCCGCCGCCTGGCGCCCCGCGTGACGAGCCGCTGGTCTCGATCATCGTCCCCGCGCGCGACGAGGCGCGCACGCTGCCAACCTTGCTGCCCTCCCTGCTCCAGCAGGACTATCCACGCCTGGAAGTGATCGTGGTGGATGACGCCTCCAGCGATGCGACCCCTGCCATCGCGGCGCGCTGGGCGGCGCGCGATCCGCGTCTGCGCGTTATCCATAACGCTGGCCCGCCGGAGGGTTGGACCGGCAAGAACGCCGCTTGCTGGCAGGGCGCGCGGGCGGCGCGTGGCGCGTGGCTGCTCTTCACCGACGCCGATACCCGCCACGAGCCAGCCGCGCTGCGCTCGGCGCTGGGGCTGGCGGCGCAGTACAAGGCCAGCGCCGTCTCGCTCTTCCCGCGCCAGCGCTGCGAGACCTTCTGGGAGCGGCTGCTACTGCCCTTCGCCTACCAGCAGTATTTCGTCGGGGCGACGACTCGCGGCGCGCATCGCCGTCCTAACACGCCCGCGCTGGCTAATGGGCAATATTTCCTCATCAGCCGCGCGGCCTATATGGCGGCGGGCGGACATGCCACTATCGCCAGCAGCGTGATTGACGATGTAGCGCTGGCGGGCGCGCTCCAGCGGGCGGGCTATCCCACACTGGTCGCGAGCGGCGAGGCGCTGGTCAGCGTGCGCATGTATGATAGCCTGGGCGCGCTGGCGCGGGGCTTCATCAAGAACGCCGCGCAATTCCTGCGGGCGCAGCGCGGGGCGGGCGCGCTGGTAGCGCTCTCCGCCGCCGCCAGCGCCGCCACGCTCCCCGCCGTGGTTACGTCAGCCACCAGAAGAGACGCTATCGGGCTGAGCGGCGCGCTGACCGCGTGGCTGGCGCAGACGCTCGCGCTGGCGCCGTGGGCGCGGCGCTTTGGTGTGCGGCGGCGCGATCTGCCGCTCTACCTGTCGCTGGCGCCGCTGGCCGCAGTGATCTTCACTGGCGTCGCGCTCTCCTCCTTCGCGCATGCCCTGCTGCGCTGGCCCGTCCGCTGGAAGGGCCGCAACCTCACCCCCTAACCCCTCGCCCACAGGGCGAGGGGGAACCGGAGGCAACCTCACCCCCTAGCCCCCTCGCCCGGTGGGCGAGGGGGAATCCGGAAAGCCCCTCTCCCGCACAGCGGGGGAGGGGTTGGGGAGGGGGCGCTCAAGCCTCGCCGCGCTCGGCCTCGATAACGCTGGCGCCCGCCTGCGTGGGGATGATGCGCGTCAGGCGCAGGCCAGCGGCGCTGAAGAGCCGCTCGAACTCGGCGGCGGTGCGCTCGTGGCCACCCATCATGATCAGCATCTGCACATCCAGTGAGGCTGCCCGCCCCGCGCTCGGCCCCGCGCCCGGCCCCGGCGGCATGACCTGCTCGATCAGCAGGACTTTGCCGCCTGGGCCGAGGGCCTGCGCGCAGCTCCGCAGGATGGCGATGGCGCGCTCGTCGTCCCAGTCGTGGATGACCCGCTGCAGGGTGTAGACATCGCCGCCGGGCGGCACGCTCGCGAAGAAGTCGCCGGAGACGATCTCGCAGCGCTCGGCCACACCCGCGTCACGCAATGTTGGCTCAGCGCTCTCTACGACATGCGGCTGATCGAAGAGCACGCCGCGCAGCCCTGGATGCGCCAGCAGGACCGCCGAGAGCAGCATCCCCTGCCCGCCAGCGACATCCACCACCGTACCGCTGGCGCCGAAGTCGTAGGCCGCTACCACGGCGTCGGCGGCCTGCGCGGAGCCAGCGGTCATCACCTGGTTGAAGAGGGCGTTCTCCTCGGGATGCTCGGCCAGCCAGTCGAAGTGCGACATGCCATACAGGCGGTCGAAGCCCGTCTCGCCGGTCGCGACGCTATAGGGCAGCTCAGCCCAGGCGCGATAGGTCTCGCCGACCGCGAAGAGCGCCTGCGGGCGTACCGACTGTGGATGCGTCGCTTGCAGGCGCTCGCCGAGTGGGGTCAGCGTGAAGTGTCGCCCGTCCAGCTCCTCGAAGACACCCAGGCTGGCCAGCGCCCGCAGCGCCCGATAGAGCGCCTCGGGATGTGTCCCGGTCGCACGCGCCAACTCCTCCGCCGTGTGCGGACCATCCGCCAGCCGCTCGGCGATCTCCAGCCGCGCCGCCAGCGCGACCAGTTGCGTCGCCCGATACCCAAAGATCAGATCCAACATCGCCTGCCGTGGCGCGTCATCAGCCTGAGTCATCGTGAGCCGCCTTCCTCCCGTTCCGCCCGCGTGCGACCATCATGCGGCCACCACGCGGCGTTGAATCAGAGTGTGGCACGCGCTGTCCGTCCGCGTCCAGCCCGCCGCGCTCCTGCTGTGCGCGAATTGTGACGCGCCCGCGTTGACAGCTCGCGACGCCCGCGCGTCTACTGCCAGCAGAGACGATCTGCGATGGCAGCCAGCGGAAGATCCAGCGGATAGAGGAGCGTGCGGCGATGACGACGACTCAGCAGACCAGCGCGGCCCAGGGCGCGGCGCAGGATGCGATCTCGCGCGACGATTTTGCAACGCATGAGGTCTTCAATCAGCCGCCGCCGCTGGTGGACTACAACCTCTTCGAGCAGGACGCCGCGCTGCGCGAGGGCGTGGCGCGCGAGGGCGCGGGGTGGGCCACGGAGCGCCTGCGCGAGATCGGCGCCGTCGCTGGCTCCGAGGAGGCCATCGCCTGGGGTGAGCAGGCCAACCGCTACCCGCCCGAGTTGCATACCCACGACCGCTATGGCCATCGCATTGATGAGGTGAGCTTTCATCCCGTCTGGCACGAGCTGATGCGCCGCGCCGTCGGCTGGGGGCTGCACGCCGCGCCCTGGCGCGATCCACAGCCGGGCGCGCATGTCGCCCGCGCGGCGGGCTTTCTCCTCTGGTCGCAGGTCGAGGCCGGGCATGGCTGCCCAATCTCGATGACCTACGCCGCCATCCCCGCACTGCGCGTCGAGCAATCCGTGGCGGCGGAGTGGGAGCCGCGCTTCACCTCGCTGGAGTATGACTTCGGCCTGCGCGCGCCGCAGACCAAGCGCGGCCTGCTCTGTGGCATGGGCATGACCGAGAAGCAGGGCGGCTCCGACGTGCGCGCCAACACCACCCGCGCCATTCCCGATTCAGCCGATGGGACGGGCTACCGGCTGACGGGTCACAAGTGGTTCTGCTCGGCGCCGATGTGCGACGCCTTCCTCGTGCTGGCGCAGGCGCCCGGCGGGCTGACCTGCTTCCTGCTGCCGCGCGTCTTGCCCGACGGGACGCGCAACCATCTCTTCATCCAGCGGCTCAAAGACAAGCTGGGCAACCGCTCGAACGCCTCCAGCGAGATCGAGCTGCGCGCGGCGTGGGCTATCCGCGTCGGCGAGGAAGGGCGCGGCGTGCGCACGATCATCGAGATGGTCAACTCGACTCGGCTCGACTGCATCGCTGGATCAGCCGCGCTGATGCGGCAGGCGTTGGCGCAGGCCATCCACCACGCAGCGCATCGCGCGGCCTTTGGCAAGCCGCTGATTGACCAGCCGCTGATGACGAGCGTGCTGGCCGATCTGGCCATCGAGTCCGAGGCGGCGACCACGCTGCTGCTGCGGCTGGCGGCGGCCCGCGACCACGCGGCGACTGATCCCGGCGAGGCGGCGCTGCTGCGGCTGGGCGTGGCGCTGGGCAAGTTCTGGGTCTGCAAGCGCGCCGAGGCGTTGGTGGCGGAGGCGATGGAGTGCCTGGGCGGCGCGGGCTATATCGAGGAGAGCATCCTGCCGCGGCTCTATCGCGAGGCGCCCGTCAACGCCATCTGGGAGGGGTCGGGCAACGTGATCGCGCTGGATGTGCTGCGGGCGATACATCGCGAGCCAGAGTCGGCGGAGGCGCTGCTGGCCGAGATCGCGCTGGCCAACGGGGCGAGCGCCACGCTCGACGCCGCCGCCGACCGCCTGCGCCGCGAGCTGGCTGACCCCACCGATGCGGAGACGTGCGCCCGCCGCGTGGTGGAGTTGATGGCGCTGACGTTGCAAGCCTCGCTGCTGGCGCGCCACGCGCCCACCGCCGTCGCCGACGCCTTCATCGCCGCGCGCCTGGGCGAGCATCGCTCCCTCAGCTTCGGCGCGCTGCCCGCCAGCGCTGACACCCGCGCCATCGTGGAGCGGGCGAGGCCGCAGGTGGGGTAATGGCTAACTACAAGGATGGCGATCTGCCAGCCGCGCTCCCCTTGCCGCACGCTCCTGCCCAGCCCTACACTCTGGCCAGCGGCGATGATACGCAAAACAGGCGAAGGGAGCGCGGGCGATGAGCCATTTCTCGGCGGCGGAGATCGCGTATCTGAAGGGGCAGCGGCTGGGGCGGCTGGCCACCATCAACGACGCGGGCGAGCCGCATGTCGTGCCGGTCGGCTTCCGCTACAACGCCGAGCTGGATGTCATCGAGATCGGCGGGCATGGCATCGGCGCCAGCGCGAAGTATCGTCATGCGCAGCGGCGCCCGATGGTCGCCTTCGTGGTGGATGACGTGGCGAGCGACCCCCAGGCGCCGTGGCAGCCACGCGGCATCGAGGTGCGCGGACGCGCCGAGGCGCTGGCTACTGGCGGCAAGCAGATCAGACCCGCCTTCGACGATGAGCTGATTCGCATCCACCCCACGCGCATCATCGCCTGGGGACTGGAGAGCGAGCCACACCGCCCCAACGCGCGCAATGTCGGCCAGCCATAACTCCTGAATTCCTGGCGCGTGAGCGCGCAATCAGTGAGGCATGCACGCCACGGGCGCCAGGCTGAATCCCTCTCAGCCTGGCGCCCGTGGTAGTGTGATGAGTCGTCGTGATGTCTTGCGATGCGGCTACGCGACGCGCTCGACCTCGATCTCCCAGGGGAAGCGCATCCGCTCTGGCTCGCCCGACCAGAAGAGCCGCTTGAGCGCCTCGCCCGCCGCGAAGAGCAGGTGTTGCTCGATGGTCTCGCGGCTGGCCCCGAAGGCGTCGGAGCCGTGATGCGCGCGCGTCGACCCAAACCAGTCGCGCACGGGCGCGCCCAGCGCTGGCCGCACCAGATAGCAGCGCATCTTCAGCGCGCCTTCCTCATCGGGCGCGAAGACGCGCAACTGCGGCGTCCCGCTGACCAGATCGAGCCGGTAGAAGACCCCGTAGTGCTCGCGCGAGGTCTGGAACAGCGATAGCTCGGCTGGAGCCATCAGCTCGTCGTCGTCATCCCACTCATCTGGATGCTGGTATGCGCTCACCGTCTCCTCCAGCGGGTTCGCCGCCCGCTCTCCCGCTCCTGGGTGTTCTGCCTGTCCTGTCTTTCCCGCTTGCTCTGCCTGGCCGGGCGCGCTACGGCGCTGGCGACTGCGCGCCATCCCACGCGACGTGCGACCGTTCGCGTTCTCGTCCCGCGCATGCGGCGCATCGCTCGTCTCTTCCAGCCGCACGCCCAGGCTATTCAGCAGCTCGGCCAACTGATCGTCAAGGCTCATATCGCTACCTCCAGCGCTCCTTCAGAGACGACGCGCATGGTTTGGATGGTTGGTGAGAGGGTGATAAGCGCGCTGGGGAGGGATGTGGCCTCACACCCGCGCTCCTCTCGGCTCCCCATTCCACGTCGGAGCCTCGCCGCCGGAAGTCGGGCGGAAGTCGGGCGCAAGCCGGGCGGAAGTCGGACGCGGACATGACCGGGGCGGGGTCGCCAGGAGGCGGGATGATATAGTAGGGGCGATGCTGTAACGACTGGCAGCTCGGCGCGCCGCGACCCGCGAGCCTGTCCTGCTTTTGCCTGATTCGCCTGGAGGAACGGCGCGTGTCGTTTGTGGCCTCGGACTCGCCCCAACCATCGTCCCAGCCATCGTCGCAGTCCACCTCGTTGGCCGGCGGCAGCGAGCCTGGCGAGCAGCGCGGCTGGGTCTTGCCCACGGCGGGCTGGGCCGCGCGCCTGATCGCCTGGACGCATCGGCGCCCGCGCGCGCTGCTCTGGGTGGCCATCGCGCTGAGCCTGCTGGCGCGCATCACGCTGCTGCTCCGCACGCATGCCATGATTGATGGCGATGAGGCGCTGGTGGGCATCCAGGCGCACCGCATCCTGCAAGGCGCGCGCCCGGTCTACTTCTACGGCCAGGCCTACATGGGCAGCCTGGAAGCCTACCTTGCGGCGGGTGTCTTCGCCGTCTTCGGCAGCTCAGCGTGGGCCTTGCGCGCCGTGCCCGTCGCGCTCTCCATCCCGCTGGTCTATCTGACGTGGCGGCTGGCGCTGGCGCTGCTGCCCCGCGATCTGCGCGCCGCGCCGCTGCTGGCGGGGCTGGCCGCGCTGGTGGCCGCCGCCCCGCCGATCTATGACGTAGTGGCGCAAATGCGCGCCTGGGGTGGACAGATCGAGGTCTACGTCATCACGCTGGCGCTGCTGCTGGCGACCGTGGAACTGGCCGACCGGCTGCGCGCCTGCGCTCCGCCCTTCGAGCTGGCGCGGCGCTGGCTGCTGTGGGGATTGCTCGCGGGGCTGGGCTTCTGGGTCAACCCGCTCAGCAGCTACGCGCTGGTGGCTTGCGCACTCTGGCTGATCGCGCCGCTGCTGACGCGCGTCTTCCCTGGCCCCTGGCGGCGGCTGGTGGAGCGCTGGCCCGCGCTCTGGTCGCCCGCCACGGGAACCGACACGTTCCGACCGGGGGCCGCGCTGGCCTGCCTGGCGCTGGTCGCGGGCGCTGCGGTTGGCGGGCTGCCCGCCTGGCTCTACGCCATCCGCCATGCGGGCGCGAATCTGGCGGTCTACTTCACCCAGCCTGGCGTCAGCCCCAGCGCCAGCGCGGTCGCGCGCTCTGGCCGCGCCGCGATTGGCCTCGCCATCACCGTGCGCTACTTCACCTGCGCCGCGCCCCGCGCGCTGGATGGCTGGCTCCCCGCCGAGGGGCTGGGCTGGCAGCCGTTGCGCGCGCGGCTGCTGCTTCCTCCGCTGGTGGCGCTGGTGGCCGCCGCGTGGCTGCTGCGCCAGCGGCTCGCGTCCTCTACGCTGCGCATTGGGCTGCCGCTGCTCTATGCGGGCGCCGTC
>JAICVT010000390.1 GCA_025935235.1 Ktedonobacterales bacterium
CAAGCGCTTCTCGGAGCGGTTCTGGTGGCCGGAGGAGCAGTGCTTCTATCTCGCGCTCGATGGCACGAGCCAGCCCTGCCGCGTCGTCGCCTCCAACTCTGGGCAGTGCCTCTGGTCGGGCATCGCCACCCAGGAGCAGGCTGACAAGGTCGTCGAGCGGCTGCTCCGCCCGGATATGTATACCGAGTGGGGCATTCGCACGCTCTCTTCGCAGGCGGTGCGCTACAACCCGATGAGCTATCACAACGGCTCGGTCTGGCCGCACGATACCGCGCTGATCGGCGCGGGCTTCGCGCGCTATGGCTTCCGCGATGAGGCGGCGCGACTGCTGGGGAATTTGTATGGCGTCAGCCTGCACTTTGAAGGCGCGCGTCTGCCCGAACTCTTCTGCGGCTTCGCCCGCGTGCCTGGGTTCGGGCCGACCCGCTACCCGGTGGCGTGCTCGCCGCAGTCGTGGGCGGCAGGCGCGCCGTTCTTGCTGATCCACGCACTGCTGGGTTTCGAGCCAGACGCGGCCAAGGGGCGGCTGACCCTGCGCCGGCCATCGCTGCCCGACTGGCTGCCCCGACTGGAGATGCGCGGCCTGCGTGTGGGTGAGCTGAATGGGCAGTTGCGGTTCGACCGCGCCGGCAATGAGACGGCGGTGACGCTCTCACAGAACAGCGAGATTGATGTCCATATGGCGCCGTGACGCTCGTCACGCCGGATATATCCTGGCGCGAGCGCGCCGGCCAGACTGAGAGAGAGATGGATGGTACGCAAATTTCCCTAGCGCGGACGCCTGTGGTAGAATGAGTAGTGGCTGTTGCGCCCGGCCCAACTGGGGCCGGACAATCACAGTCACGCACACGGGCGGTTCCCCAGCCGCCTCAGGAGAACTCGAAACACATGAAGTCCGGAATCCATCCAAAATATCAGGCCGCGAAGGCTATCTGTCACAGCTGTGGCAACACCTTCACCGTCGGCAGCACCAGGGATGAGCTCAAGGTGGATGTTTGCGCCAAGTGCCATCCATTCTATACGGGTACGCAGCGCATCCTCGATACGGCGGGCCGTGTCGAGCGCTTCCGCAAGCGCTTCAACATCACCGAAGGCGATGAAGCGTAGAGCGCGACATGCGCATACCGTAGAGCCAAGCGCACGATTCGTGGTGGGGCGCGGACCGAAAGGCCTCGCGCCCTGTCGCTACGCTGCGCAGGCGAGCCATTCATGCGCGGGCTGCTGTTCGCTCAGGAGGCGCGACGGATGAAGGGATCTTCCCGGCCACGTACCATCCTCTTTCTGATCTCAGATACGGGCGCGGGTCATCGCAGCGCGGCCAACGCTATCCACGCCGCCATGCGCCTCATTCAGGAACGCCAGGAGCAAGCGCCGCGCGCGACTGGCGCCAGCGCCGCCCAGAAGACCGCACCCGACGCCAACTGGCGAGTGATGATCGTTGATGCGTTTGCCGAGTGCGCACATTTTCCGCTCCGCAAGGGCGTCTTTCTCTATGGCCCGGCGATCAAGCACAGCCCCCGCCTCTACTCGCGCCTCTTTCACATGACCAACACGGTCAACCGCTTCAACGCCGCCTACCGCATCTCGCAGCCGTTCCTGCGGCAGGGTATCTCAGAGCTCTTGCGCCGCGTCCGCCCGGATGTCATCGTCTCGGTTCACCCGCTGCTCAACCACATCACGCTCCAGGTGATGCGCGAGTTGGGTGTGCGCGTGCCGTTCATCACGGTCATCACCGATCTTGTCAGCATCCATACCGCCTGGGTGGCGCCCGATGTCACCGTCTGTGTCACGCCTACACAGGCCGCGCGCGATTATGCCATCGCGGCGGGCCTGCCCGCCAAGCGCGTGCGCCTGCTGGGCATGCCGATTGATCCGGCGTTCGCGGTTGAGCCAGAGACGACGCTGGAGGAGCGCAAGTCGGCGCTGGGCCTCGATTCGAGCCTGCCAACGATTCTGCTGGTGGGCGGCGGCGAGGGCGCGGGTGGCCTGGAGCGCGCCGCCTATGCGCTGGGGCGGCTGGACCTGAAGGCGCAGCTGCTGGTCATCACTGGCCGTAACACGGCGCTGCGCCACCAGCTCGACCGCGACAAGGCCAGCTTCAGCGTACCCACCACGGTGCTGGGCTTCGTCCACAACATGCCGCAGCTGATGCGCGCCGCCGATGTGGTGGCGACCAAGGCTGGCCCAGGCTCCATCAGCGAGGCGATGGCCTGCGGGCTGCCGATCGTGCTGACCGGCTACATCCCTGGCCAGGAAGAAGGCAACGTGGACTACGTGCTCTCGAACCACCTCGGCGTGATGGCGCGCACGCCAGAGAAGCTGGTGGCCGCCATCCGCACGCTGCTGACCCCTGGCTCGGCTACGCTGGACGAGATGCGAGGCAACATTCACCGGCTCAGCTATCCCAATGCCTCGACCGACATCGCGCGGCTCACGCTGAATTATCTGCCCGCCGCCAATCGCGCCTCAGCCTGGGCGGGTGTGCCGCGCGTGAGACGTGGGCGGCTCTCGCGGGCGCTGAGTCGGCGCACGACGGCGCTGCGTCGCGCCCGGCGAACGATCAGCAGCGCCCGGCGCGGGCCACCACTCGCGCTGGCGCTGCCACAGTTGCGGCGGGTCGGGCCACGCCTGCGTCGTCCTCTACCGCTTCCCCGGCTGAGCGACGCCCGCGCCCTCTTGCAGCGCGGCGCGCTCCAGAGCGTTAGCGGGCTTCCTCGCTCCAGCGATGAACAGTGGGACTGAGGCCCCTCCCCCGACGCCCCCCCCGCTGTGCGGCATAGTGGAGCTGTAGGACGGCATTTCGGGCGTGGCAGTCGGCGCCTGCTCTGCGGTACGCTGTGGAGAGAGCGGCGTCTGATGCCTGTTACTGGCGCGCATAGAGATGTTGGGAGCGCCGCAGGCGGCTGAGGGCCAGAGACCGAGAGACTGAGAGGCAGCGAGTGAGCGCGGAGCAAGCGCCGACCCCCGATGAGAGCACGCCGCCGATTTTGAGTGGCGCCGGACTGCGCCGACGAAGTGCGGCGCGCTGGGCCTTGACTGGCGGCATACGAGTGCTCTATCGCTGGTGGACGCGAGTGGCCGTGGCGCTTTTCCCCGAAGGCTCGGCTCGCGCGCGCTGGGCCAGCGATCTCGGCATACCGCTGCCCGACCGCCTCAACATGAGTTGGATCACGCCGCAACTCGCCGTCGGTGGGCGTGTACGGCCAGAGGACATCGGGCGGTTGGCGCGCTCCGGCGTCACGCGCGTCGTGGATACGCGCTCAGAGTACAAAGATGATGAGGCCGCGCTGGCCGCCGAGGGCATCGCGCTGCTCTACCTGCCGACGCCTGACACCGAGCCGCTCTCGCTCGCCGACCTGCGCGTTGGCGCCGAATGGATCAACCAGCAGCTTGCCGACGACCAGCGCGTGCTGATCCACTGCGAGCATGGCGTCGGGCGCAGCGTGCTGCTGACGGCGGCGGCGCTGGTGGCGGGCGGCATGTCGGCGCATGCGGCGGTGACGCTGGTGCAGCGGCGGCGCTGGCAGGCGGCCCCGAATCATCGCCAGATCGTGCGCTTGCAGGAGTTCGAGCGCGAGGAGCGAGCGGCGCAGGCGACCGCCCGCTGAGCGCGCGTGGTCTCACTCCTGCCCCTCACCCACCGGGCGAGGGGAGTGGTCGTCGTCCGGGGGTTGAGCGGATGGGCCAATAACCCGACGCGCTGTGGCAGCAGAGGACGAGAGGGAGCGTGTGGCCAGACAGCGCAGGCTCACCTGGTCGCGACCGCGGAGCCAGTGGCGGGCAATCGTCCTGCTGGCGATGTTCGCCACGCTGGTGGCGGGCTGCTCGCCGCCGTTCTTTACCCCGCCGGTGAGCAATCCGGGCCTGCGCCCCG
>JAICVT010000345.1 GCA_025935235.1 Ktedonobacterales bacterium
ACGATGAAGCCCGTATTGGGGTCGCCGCCGGTAATCAGCGCGTAGACGCCGTCGGCCAACGGCTCAACGGTCGCGGGCGTCGGCGGGATGACAGGGGTATCGGGGTGTTCCAGCCCAGAGTCAGCCACTGGGTCGGCCATGCTATGACCTCCTTCATGGAGCGCACGCGCGGGCGTCAGCATCGGCGTCCACATGCTCAGTATATCGCAACGCGCGGTGTGGAGCAGACCTCTCCCCCTGCCCCCTCCCCTTCAGGGAGGGGAACTCAGGCCAGGATTCGATGCAAGAGCCGGGCGGCCAATTGGTTGAGTGATACCACGGTCGCGCGTTGGCGCGTACTCAATGCGCGCATCACTCTGCCGCGCGCCCATGCTGCGATCCTTGCCACGGATTCCCCTCCCTCGGAGGGGAGGGGGCAGGGGGAGAGGTTCCGCGCGCTCATGCCGCACTCTGCTATAGTCCTCTGGCGCGGCAGGCGATACAATAGCGGAGCGCGCTCGCTGTAGGGCGCTTGAAGCGGGAGGGAGCGGCGTTCGTGCGATATATCGCGCTGTTGCGCGGGATCAACGTCGGCGGGCATCAGGTCAAGATGGAGCGACTGCGGGCGCTGTTTGGCGAGCTGGGGCTGGCGCGCGTGCGAACTTTCATCCAGACGGGCAACGTCTTCTTCGAGTCGAACGACGCCGACCGCGAGGCGCTGACTGCCGCCATCGAGACGCATCTGCTGGCGGCGCTCGGCTTCGCGGTCCCCACCTGCCTGCGCACCGTCGAGGAGATGGAGCGCACGCTGGCGCGCGACCCCTTCGCGGGCATGACGGTTACCGACGACATGCGGCTCAACATCGTCTTCGCCGCGCGCCCCATCTCGCCGCTGCCAGAGCTGCCGCTATGGTCGGCCAAACGCGACATGCAGATCGTCGCCGCCACCGAGCTGGACGCCTTCGTGGTCTGGTATCTCATCAACGGGCGTCCGCCCAGCGACGGCAAATTCATCGAGCGGGCGCTGGGTGGGCCGGTGACGAGCCGCTTCTTCCACACCACGGTCAAGATCCTGGAAGCGGCCAAGGCGGGATAACAGGCTACTGCACGATGCGCGGGTAGAGGCGCGCGGCCAGCAAAATCAGCGCGGTCGTGATGAGGATGGTCACGCCGTAGTCCACGCCGAGGCCGTTGATGCTCGTCTCGCCCGTCACCATCAGCGCGCGCAGGGCGTCCACCTGATAGCTGAGCGGATTCACCCGCGCGATGACCTGCAGCCAGCCCGGCATGAAGCTGATCGGGTAGATGGCGTTGCTGGCGAAGAAGAGCGGCATCGTCAGCACCTGGCCAATGCCCATCACGCGGTCGCGCGTCTTCAACAGGCAGGCGATGACTAGCGAGAAGGTCGAGAAGCACGCCGCCGCCAGCATCACCATCACGATCACGCCGAGCAGCGCCAAGGGATTCCAGTTCATCCGCACGCCCAGCAACAGCGCCAGCGCGTAGATGATGATGCCCTGCGGCAGCGCCCGCGCGCCCGCCGAGAGCGCCTTGCCCAGCACGATGGCGGCGCGCGGCGTGGGGCTGGCGAGGAACTTATGCACGATCCCCATGTCACGGTCCCAGATGATCTGGATGCCATAGAAGATCGAGAGGAAGAGGATGCTCTGCGCCAGGATGCCCGGCGACATGAACTGCAGATAGCTCTCCTTGCCGGTGCTGATGACGCGAATGTGCGTGAAGGTCTCGCCAAAGACCAGCAGCCAGAGCGCGGGTTGCACCGTGCGCATGAAGACATCGGTCGGATCGTGGCGCAGCTTGCGCACCTCCAGCTCGGCGATGGTCAGCGCCTTGCGCAGGAAGGCGACCGGCCCGACGCCACGCAGTCCGACCGGCTGGCGTCCGCGAGCGCCGGTGGCGCCCTCTGAGCGCGGGGCGAAGAGCGGCGCGGGAGCCAGCGGGCTAGCTGAGCCGAGCGGCTGTGCGACGGGCTCGGGAAGTGTCACGGTAGCTGCCTCCAGTCTCCAGTTGATCCCCAGTGAAGCGCTCGAAGACATCGTCGAGCGTCGCATCGGGCCGCCCCAGCGAGGCCTTCAGCTCGTCGGGCGAGCCGATGGCGCTGATCTCGCCGTGGCTCATAATCGCCACGCGCTGGCAGAGGCTATCGGCCTCCTCCATATAGTGCGTGGTCAGAAAGATCGTCATGCCAGTCTGCGCGCGGATGTCGCTGAGCCGCTGCCAGACGGCCTTGCGCGCCACCGGGTCCAGCCCGACGGTTGGCTCATCCAGAAACAACACATGCGGCTCGTGCAGCAGCGCCTGCGCAACCTCCAGCCGGCGAATCATGCCGCCGGAGTAGTTGCGCGCCAGCTTGTCGGCGGCCTCCGCCAGCCCCATGAACTCCAGCGCCTGCCGCGCGCGGCGCGCCGCCTCGCGCCGGGGCAGATCGTAGAGCCTGGCGAAGATCAACAGGTTCTCGTAACCGGTCAGCGCGCCATCGGCGGAGAGCGCTTGCGGCACATAGCCGATCACACGGCGCGCCTGCGCCGGGCGCCGCACCACGTCGTAGCCCGCGATGGTGGCCGCGCCAGAGGTCGGCTGGAGCAGCGTCGTCAGCATCTTGATGGTGGTGCTCTTGCCCGCGCCATTGGGGCCGAGCAGGCCAAACACCTCGCCGGGCGCCACCTCCAGCGTGATGGCGTTGACGGCGGTGAACTCGCCGAAGCGGCGCGTCAGATGGTCGAGCGAAACAAGCGCAGTCATGCGAGATGGACGATCCTTTCACAGCCCTCAGGCGGACGGCTCGGTAGACAGCTCGGTGGAAGCTTCGGCGGAGGGCGCGGCGAACGCCTGCCGCAGCGGCTCCAGCGCGCGCGCGATGGCCGCGCGCTCGGCGGAGTCCAGCGGCTCCAGGCGGGCGGTCAGGCTCTTGAGCGCGGCGCCGCGCGCCTCAGTCTGGATGCGCTCGCCCTCAGCGGAGAGGCGCAGCGTGACGAAGCGGCGGTCGCTGGCGGAGGCTTCGCGCCGCGCCATGCCCGCCGCGACCAGCGCATCCACCAGGCGCGAGGTAGCCGGAACCGAGAGGCCGAGGTGCTCGGCCACCGCTGTCAGCGAGCAGTCAGGATGTCGCCGGATGTAGCCCAGCGCGCGGAACTGCGGCACGGAGAGTCCCGCGCCGCGATGCTGGCGCATGCGCAGGCGGATCTCGCGCATGACCAGCGGCGCGACCTCCATCAGCGCGGCGGCCAGCGCCTCCGACTCCTCAGCGGGCGATGTAATACGTGCAGATTGCATCTGTTGCATAGTGCAAGCATAGCGCACAAGAGCAACGCGAGGCAAGAGCAGGGTTGAGGCGAGGTGTGGGACAAACGGGCGGAGCAACAGGCGGGTAAACCCGCAGCTAAGGGCGTTCCGCCGCAAAGCCCGCCTCCGCGGCCTGGGGACCGCACCGGCCATGCGCACAACACAAAAAGACCCCCAGGCTTGCGCTGGGGGCCTTGGGAAACGCTGTCCGCAAGCCCGTCTCACACGGGGAGAGGGGTTGGGGTGAGGTTCCGGCTACCCCACACTGGCAGCGCCCGTCTCCTGTCCCGTCTCCTCCGCTTGCGGCGCGGACGGCGGCGCGGGCGCTGGAGCGGCCCCCGGCTTTGGCTCCTCGCGGAAGCTCTTCGAGAGTGGCACATCCTTCAGGAAGAAGGCGACGACCAGCACGAGCAGCGCGATGCAGAACGCCGCGATAAATCCATGCTGGATGCCCACCACCAGCGATTGCTTGAGCGCGGCGAAGATCTGGCCGATCAACTGCACGGCCTGCGCCTGTGCCTGCTGCGCAATCGCCGCTACCACCGCGTCGTGCGCGGGGCCGCTGGGAATCTTACCCGCCGCCTGCGCCTGCGCCACCGCCGCCTGAGCGGCATAGTGCCTGGCCTGGGCGATGACGGTATCGTGATACGTCTGGTTGACCAGCGCCTGCGGATTGGTCGCCGCCGCCAGCCCGGCCGGGGTGAGCCGCTGCGCGCCCGCTGGCAGCCGCCCCACGATGTCGCTGGCGATGGTGTTGTTGACCACCGTGCCGACCACCGCCACGCCGAGCGTGTTGCCCGCCTGCTGCATGTAGCGCACCGCCGAAGTGCCGACACCCATGCGCGTGCGCGGGATGGCGTTCTGCACCGCCAGCGTCAGGATGGCGAAGAAGGCGCCCAGCCCCAAGCCTGCCACAACCATATAGCCGCTGGCCTGGAGCAGCGTCGTCGTCTCATCCATGTGGATGAAGAGGAACGCGCCGACGCAGGTCAACACCGCGCCGACGATGGCGATCCACTGATAGCGACCCGTGCGGGCCACCAGCAGCCCGCCAGAGGCCGAAGCGATCACGAGGCTGACCGTCATCGGCGTGATGACCTCGCCCGAGTTGGTCGCCGAGACCCCCAGCACGCCCTGCAAGAAGAGCGGCAGGTAGTAGACCAGCGCCAGCAGCACCGCGCCAGTCAGCAAGGAGAGCAGGCTGGCCGAGGCAAAAACCTGATTCTTGAAGAGATCGAGTGGCAGCACTGGCTCTGCCGCGACGCGCTCGACCATCAGGAAGGCGGCGAAAAGCAGGGCCGCGACGACCAGCGCGCCGATCACCTGCCACGACGCCCACGGATAGGTCTGGCCGCCCCAGGTCAGCCCCAGCAGCAGCAGAATGGTAGCCGCCGAGGCCAGCGCCGCGCCGGAGAAGTCTATCCG
>JAICVT010000415.1 GCA_025935235.1 Ktedonobacterales bacterium
AGGTTGACCTGGGGCAGCTCAATGACCAACTGCTGGAGGTGGTGGACGACACGATGCGCCCCGCGACGGCCTCGCTGTGGCTGCGTGAGCCGTCCGGGCCGCGCCATGAGGCGCGCGGCTCAGCCTGAGGTCAGTTCTCTGGGGGGCGCGACTACCACTCGACCAGCTTCCAAATGCCCGGCTGCACGGCGCCCGCCTCGACGCCGATTTCGGCATAGATGCCGACCGCCTGTTTGAGGTGCGCCATCGCGTCTTCGACATGGCCGCTGGCGTGCAGCAGGTCGGCGACGTTGTTGTGCAGCGCGGCTTCGTGGTGGCGGTCGCCCTGTGTCACACTGAGCGCCAGCGCCGCCTCGGCCAGCGGCAGCGCGCGCTCGATCTGCCCCGCCGCGCGCAAGGCTAGCGCAAGGTTGTTGAGCGCCGCCGCCCGAATCGTAGCGTCGTCGAGACGGTCGGCCAGCGCCAGACTCTGCTCAAGATGCTCCAGCGCGCGCACCGTGTCGCCCTCACTATTGGCCAGCGCGCCGAGGATGTTGTGCGCCTGAGCCAGCGCGTGCAGGTCATTGGCGGCGGTGGCCAGTTGCAATGCGCGCTCGGCGTGCGCCCGCGCCTGCTCGACGGAGCCGAGCTGCCGCGCCGTCAGGCTCCAATCGGCGTAGATGCGCGCCAACTCGCCCTGCACGCTGCTCGCCTGCGTGTCCGGCGCCGCGTCGAGCGCCTCCACCGCCGCACGGAAGCGCCGCTGCGCTGCGTCCCATTCGCCGCGCCGCCCATGCACCACGCCGATGCGATGCAACACGCGCGCCAGCGCCGCGCCGCCGCTCAGCGCCGCCGCCGCGTCATAGCTCACCAGCGCCTGCGCGTAGTCGCCTTGCAGGGTATAGGCGTCGCCGATGGCCTCGTGCAACTGCGCCGCGTCGGGATAGCCTAGCTCCAGGGCGCGCTGGAAATGCCAGATGGCGTCGGCATGCGCGTACAGCTCGCGCGCCCGCCCGCCAGCGATGGTGTGCTGGGCGGCGGCTGCGGTGTTGTCGCCCGCCGCGGTGAAATGCCGGGCGATCTGCGCGGCGCGCTCACCACCCGCGTGCTGGCGGCGGCTGACGGCCACCAGCGCATCGGCGGCGCGGCGGTGCAGCAGGCGTCGGCGCGCCTGGCTGGTGTCGTCATAGACCAGCGCGCGCAGCTTGTCATGCGTGAAGTCGTAGCTGATCTCGCCGGGCTGGGTATCGGGCGCCTCGCGGATCAGTCCGTGCGCCAGTAGTTCATCGAGCGCGGCGGCTGTCTCCTCCTCGCTGCGCCCACTGACCTCGCGCACGGTATCCAGATCGAAGGACCGGCCCAGCGCCGCCGCGCTGGTCAGGGTCTGCCAGGCGGTCTCGCTCAGCGCGCTCAGCCGCGACCGCAGGAGGTCATGCACTCCGACCGGCGCTGTCCACTCTCCGCTGGTGGCGCCGAATGCGCCAGAGGCCAGCGCCATCAGGTACTGCGCGATGAAGAAGGGCAGCCCCTCGGTCTCCTGATAGAGCCGGGTGGCCAGCTGAGGCCGCGCTTGCCCCGCGCCGAGGCCGTGATCAACCCAGGCGCGCACATCGCGCTCGCCCAGCCGACCCAGCGTGATGTGCGCGGCGCGCCCGTCGCGCTGGGCCTGGACCAGCAGCCGCCACTGCCGACTCCGCGTATCTATCGCGCCGCTGCGCCAGGTGAGCGCGATGCAGATTGGCTGGCGCTCCAGGCGGCGCAGCATATAGGTCAGCGCGTCGAGTGAGGCGTCATCCGCCCACTGGACGTCATCCACCAGCAACAGTCCAGGCGGCGTCCCGGCGGAGCAGGCGGCGATCAGCGTGGCGCGCAGCCCCTCGAGGAACCGTGTCTGCGCGCCCGGCGTGTCTAGTGGCGCGGGCGTCGGGACGCCGGGGCGCACGTCGGCCAGCTCAGGCGCCAGGCGTGTCGCCTCACTCAGCCAGATGTCGGGCAGATTGCGCAGGCGGCTGGCGGCGTCATCGCCCAGCGTGGACCGCAGCAGCGCCACCATCGCCGTGTAGGCCAGCGTGTTCTCGTCCTGGTAGCAGCGCGCCACGCCTACTACCGAGCCAGCGGCGCGCGCGTGCGCCACCAGTTCATCGGCGAGCCGTGTCTTGCCGATGCCCGCCTCGCCCTCGATCACCAGCAAGCGTCCCGACCGCGCGCTGGCGGCATAGGCGCCGATCGCCACCGTCCACTCGCTGGCGCGACCTATCAGCGGGGTCATCTCAGGCGCGCGTGGCGTGGCGACCGACTCCGGCGGCTCAGCCGTCGAGGCGTCCGCCGTAGCGTCAGGCGTGGCGCTCGCCGCTGGTTGAGCCGTTGCGGAGGCGGGGGCGACGCCAGTGGGAGTCGGCGGGCCGGGCGCGCGATTGGCGCGAATCGCCTCGTACAGCCGCGTAGTGACGGCCAGCGGCGGTGTACCCAGCTCGCGCTCTAGCGTCTGCGCGCACTCACGATACTGCCGCAGGGCCGCCGCGCGTTGCCCCGTCCAGTCGTAGAGGCGCATCAGGAAGCGACTGGCCTGCTCGTTGAGCGGATCGAGTTGGAGCCAGCGCCGCGCCGCCGCGATGCCCTCATGCAGCTCGCCTACCAGGATGTAGCAGCGTGTCAGGGCGGAGAGCGCTATGCTCAGCTCATCGCGCAGCGCCTGCCGCAGCGCCACCTGCCAGTCATCAAAGGCGGCGCTGTCGCGCAGCGCGAAGCCCGCCAGAAAGTCATCGCGATAGAGCGCGGCAGCCTGCCGCAGCGGGTCCAGGCAGGCCGGGCAGACCTCTTTCTCGGCGTGCTCGTGCGTGCGGCGCGAGGCGAGCAGCCGCCGAAACTCCAGCGCGTCAACCCACGGCGCTTCGGAGCCGCCCAGCGCCAGCCGCTCGCGCTCGATGACGAGATAGTGGCCACCCAGCGCCTTATGGAGGACCGAGAGCGTGCGGCGCAGCGCGGCACGGGCGCGGGTCTGGTCATGTTCGGGCCACAATAGCGCCGCGATGGCGTCGCGGCTGCGTGGCTGCGCCTCGGCCGCAAGGTAGATCAGAAGAGCAATCGCCTTGCGCGTGTCAACTTTGATGGGGCTGCCCTGATACTCGACGGATGGCGTTCCGAACGTCCGGATCACCAGCTCAGACATGCGCAAACCTCCACTCTGCCCCGAGTATAGAGGGAAGGCTTGTATCGCGGCAAGGCGCCAGAGCGCGCTGTGCCCGCAATCTACGCCATTTTACGTAATCCAATCGGCGTGGTTTGGAGAGATGGGAAACGCGCGCCTGCTCCTGTGGGCCGCCAGCGCGCATCAGCGCAGTGATGCGAGTCGGCGGCGCCACAGAGGCAGGAGAGGTCGCCCTTGGTTCCGGCGCACGACCTGAACACAGAGAGGCTTCCCCGATGCGATGGCTGACCTGCTCCCATGCTGGCTGCGCGCCAGCCCGCCACCACACGCGCTCATTCAGCCCTGCGCACATTCAGCATAGCATGGCGTCGTCGCGCAAACGTTACGAGCAGCGTTACGGGCGAGGAACGCCCCCACCCCCAGCCCCTCCCTCTCTCCCTGACACATATTAGGAAGCAGGCAAGACAACACCGTTCCGACCTAGCATCAGAGCAATCAACAAGTTCTGGTGAAAGGGGGAACGGTGTCATGGAGGCCTCGGTGGTAGTA
>JAICVT010000171.1 GCA_025935235.1 Ktedonobacterales bacterium
CCAGGTCGGCATCGTCGCGGAGGACGACCCGGCGGCGGCGCACGTGGCGATGTGGCGCGCGCTCGACTGGGCCTGCGACGAGATTCACGCGCTGCAAGAGCGCGCCCGCACAGGTGAGCGGATCGAGCGCCCGGCGTGGCCGCTGCTGCTGCTGCGCACGCCCAAAGGCTGGACCGGGCCGAAAACGCTGGATGGCAAGCCCGTCGAGAACACCTTCCACGCCCACCAGATCCCGATTCCCGATCCCGCGCACAACCCCACCCACCTGGCCGCGCTGGAGCAGTGGATGCGCAGCTATCACCCTGAGCGCCTCTTCGATGAGGCTGGGCGCCCAGCGCCGGAGGTGACAGCTATCATGCCGACGGGCGACCGCCGCCTGGGGATGAATCCGCACGCCAACAGCGGTGTGCAGAGCGCGCTAAAGCTGCCCGACTACACCGAGTATGCCGTGCCAGTGGCCAGCCCCGGCGCGACCGACGCCGAGGCGACCCGCACGCTGGGCGTCTATCTGCGCGATGTCTTCGCGCGCAACCGCGACGCGCGCAACTTCCGCCTCGTCTGCCCGGATGAGACGACCTCGAACCGCCTGGACGCCGTCTTCGAGGAGACGGAGCGCCCGTTCGAGTGGCCGCTGGTCCCGACCGACGAATACCTCTCGCGCAATGGGCGGGTGATGGAGATTCTGAGCGAGCACACCTGCGAGGGCTGGCTGGAGGGCTATCTGCTGACGGGCCGCCACGGCGTCTTCGCCTGCTACGAGGCGTTCATCACCATCATAGACTCGATGGCCAACCAGTTTGGTAAGTGGCTCAAGCTGACCCAGGAGATCCCCTGGCGCAAGCCGATCGCCTCGCTCAACTACCTGCTCACGTCGCACGCCTGGCGGCAGGATCACAACGGCTACAGCCACCAGGGGCCAGGCTTCATCAACACCATCATGTCGAAGAAAAGCTCGGTCGCGCGCATCTATCTGCCGCCCGACGCCAACTGCCTGCTCTCGGTGGCCGATCACTGCCTGCGCAGCCGCAACTACATCAACCTGATCCTGATCGGCAAGCAGCCGCAGCCGCAGTGGCTCGACATGCGCGCCGCCCAGGAGCATTGCGCGCGTGGCGTGGGCGTCTGGGAGTGGGCCAGCAACGACGCGGGCGCGCCGGATGTGGTGCTGGCGGCGGCGGGCGACGTGCCGACGATGGAGACGCTGGCGGCGGCCTGGCTACTGCGACGCGACATGCCCGACCTGCGCGTGCGGGTGGTCAACGTCGTTGATCTGCTGACACTCGAATCGCACCGCGACCATCCACACGGCCTGGATGAGCAGGCGTTCAACGCGATTTTCACCGAGGATGCGCCGGTCGTCTTCGCCTTCCACGGCTATGCGCGGGCCATTCACGAGCTGGTCTACCATCGCCCCAACCCGCAGCGCTTCCATGTGCGCGGCTATAACGAGGAAGGCACGACGACCACGCCATTCGATATGGTGGTGGCCAACCAGATAAGCCGCTACCATCTGGCGATGCTGGCGCTGCACCACGCCAACCGCGTGCGCTCGCGGGCAGGCGCGCTGATAGACGCTTATCAGGAGCGGCTGGCCGCGCATCAGGTCTTCATCCGCGAACACGACGCCGATCTGCCGGAGGTGCGCGACTGGCGCTGGAGCCAGCTCCCCGACGACCACGCCGACCATGCGCGCGAGCGGAACCAGTATCCGACGCGCCCGCGCAAGCCGCGCCAGTAGCTCTGGTCGCTCCACTCGCATGGATGACCTGAATAGCGCGTGAATCGTCATACAGGCCGAGAGTCGTTCTCATCCACGATGACGACCCAGAATGACGATTTGAAAGCGCACGGTGAGCATGTCCAGCGGTTCCAACGGCAAGATGCATGACGATGAGGTCGAGACCAGCGCCGCGCTCGTGCGGCGGCTGCTGGCGCCGCAGTTTCCGCAGTGGGCTGATCTGCCGATCGCGCCTGTGCCATCGGCGGGAACAGACAACGCGCTCTATCGCCTCGGCGATGAGCTGGTGGCGCGGCTGCCGCGCATCCACTGGGCGGCCGGCGACGTGCTGGATGAGTGGCTCTGGCTGCCCCGGCTGGCTCCGCGTCTGCCGCTCGCCATCCCACAGCCGCTGGCGCTGGGGGAGCCGGGCGAGGACTATCCGTGGCAGTGGGGCGTCTATCGCTGGCTCCCCGGCGCGGACGCCACCCGCGCGCACATCGGCGATGAAGCGCAGTTGGCGCGTGATCTGGCGGACTTCATTCTGGCCCTGCAAGGGATCGAGACGACCGGCTGGCCGCCGCCTGAGCCGCCGCTCACGGGGCGCGGCGAGCCGCTGGTCACACGCGACGCCGAGACCCGCGCCGCCAGTGCTCAGCTCGCGGCGCTGGACCTGCTCGACGCCGAGACCAGCGCGGCGGTGACAGCCGAGTGGGATGCCGCGCTCCGAGCGCCGCTGTGGAGCGGCCCGCTGGTCTGGGCGCACGCCGACCTCTCGCCGCTCAACTTCATCATGCGGGATGGTCGGCTCAGCGCCATCATTGACTGGAGCGGCGTGGGTCTGGGCGATCCCGCCTGCGATCTATTGCCCGCGTGGAGTACGTTCACGGTTGAGGCGCGCGCTGTCTTTCGCGCCGCGCTGGCAGTGGATGACGCGACCTGGGCGCGCGGGCGTGGGCTGGCGCTCTCTATCGCGCTGGTTGCCTTGCCCTACTACTACATCACCAACCCCGCGCTTGCCGGCCTCGCGCGCCGCTCCATCGCCGCGATTGTGGCCGAGGCGCGCGACGACGCCTAGGCGCTCGCCTGGTCTTGGGTTGAACCACATCGCATGCGCGGACGTCATGTGGGGATGGTAAGAGGAGACGACCGCTGTCCGTGGGCGTGGCAAGGAAGCAGGCGGTAAGGAGAGCCGACTGTGCGCCTCCCGCCACTCCTATTTTAGCGCGTTGCGGCGGGCTTGCGGCAAGCCCCAGGCGGTGTCGTACAATCGCCAGCCGAGACTGCCCGAGGCCAGCGATCCACTGACGCGGGCGGGTCCGTGCGACGCGTGAGACAACGCGCAAGGGAGGATGCGGATGAGCGACTACGTGTTGGGATTGCAACAGCTAGACCAGACGCAGACCGCGCTCGCTGGCGGCAAAGGCGCGCGCCTGGGCGAACTCTCGCGGATCGAAGGCATCCGCGTGCCGGATGGCTTCTGCGTGACGACCGATGCCTTCCAGCGGATCATGGCGGCCACGCCGTCGCTTGATGCGCAACTCGATCGGCTGTCGCGCCTGCGGCCTGATGATCGGGAGGCGATCAGCACGCTCAGCGCGGAGATCCGCCAGGCGCTCGAAGAGACCGCCATCCCCGACGATCTGGCGGCGGCGATCACCCGCGCGCTCGCCCAGCTCGGCGAGCAGACCGCCTGCGCCGTCCGATCCAGCGCCACGGCGGAAGATTCGCCGACGGCCTCTTTCGCGGGCCAGCAAGACACCTATCTGAACGTCGTGGGGTCGAACGCGATCCTCCAGCACATCAGCCGCTGCTGGGCCTCACTCTTCACCGAGCGGGCCGTGACCTACCGCCTGCGGAGCGGCCTGGATCAGCGGAAGGTCGCGATGGCCGTGGTTGTGCAGCGGATGGTCTTCCCGCAGGCGGCGGGCATCCTGTTCACAGCCGACCCCGTCATGGGCAACCGGAAGGTCGCCGTCGTGGAGGCCAGCTGCGGTCTCGGCGAGGCGCTGGTCTCTGGCCTGGTGAATCCCGATGTTTACAAGCTGCGAGGCGATCAGGTCATCGCCAGGACCATCGGCGCCAAGCGGGTTGCCATCCACGCCTCGCCAACCGGCGGGACGCAGACACAGGCTATCGAGCCGGAGCGGCAGGAGCAGCCAGCGCTGACGGATACGCAGGTCGTGCGACTTGTCCAGTTGGGCCGGAGGATCGAAGCGCACTTCGGCTCTCCGCAGGACATCGAATGGTGTCTGGACGACGATGGCTTCCAGTTCGTCCAGAGCCGACCGATCACCACGCTCTTCCCCATCCCCGCCATCGGCGACGGCGAGAATCACGTCTTCGTGTCCGTCGGCCATCAGCAGATGATGACCGATGCCATGAAGCCGCTCGGGATCTCCGTGTGGCAGCTGACGGCAGGTCGGCCCATGTATGAAGCTGGCGGGCGGCTGTTCGTTGATGTCGCCCAGGGGTTGGCTTCGCCAGCGACCCGCACGGGCCTATTGCAGGTCCTGGGGAAAGGCGATCCACTGATCGGGGACGCGCTCCAGACCATCCTCGATCGCGGCGACTTCATCCAGCCGCTCCCGGATGGAATGCTCGTTGCGGCGCCGATTGGCGCTGTGCCGTCCACCATTGCGACTGATCCGGCCATCGTCACTGAGCTGATCGCGCGCGGTCGGGCCTCCATCGCTGCCCTGAAGCGCGACATCCAGACGAAGGCCGGAGCGACGCTGCTCGACTTCATCCTGGCCGACTTCCAGGAGCTGAAGCGGGTCTTGTTCGATCCGCAGAGCCATCAGGCGATCATGGCGGGGATGGAGGCCACCTGGCGCCTGAATGACCAGTTGGAGGCGTGGCTGGGCGAGAGGAACGCGGCTGACACGCTCGCGCAGTCCGCGCCGCACAACATCACATCGGAGATGGGGCTGGCGCTGCTGGATGTCGCGGACGTGATCCGCCCGCATCCAGAGGTGGTGGCGTTTCTGGAGCGCGTCAGAGACGAGGACTTCCTGGACGAGCTGTCCAGCCTCCCAGGTGGGCAAGAAGCGCGCGACGCGATCCAGGGCTGGCTCGGCCAGTACGGCATGCGCTGCGTCGGCGAGATAGACATCACGCGGCCGCGCTGGAGCGAGCGCCCGACTACCCTCCTCCCCATGCTGCTCAGCGACATCAAGCACTTCAAGCCAGGCGAAGCCAAACGCCGCTTCGAGCAGGGGCTGCGCGAGGCCGAGCAGAAGGAGCGGGAGCTGCTGGAGCGTTTGCGCGCCTTGCCGGATGGGGAGCAGAAGGCCGAGGAGGTCGAGCGGCTGGTTGATCGGATGCGGACCTTTATCGGCTACCGGGAGTATCCGAAGTATGGCATCATCAGCCGCTACTTCGTCTACAAGCAGGCCCTGCTGGTGGAAGCCGAGCGCCTGACGCAGGCTGGCGCGCTGCATGAGAAAGAAGACATCTACTACCTCACGCTCCAGGAGCTGTGCGATGTCGCATGCACACAGCAGGTGGATGACCGGCTCATCCGCCTGCGCAAGGAGGCATTCAGGTCGAATCAGACGCTCACGCCGCCGCGCGTGCTGACCTCTGATGGCGAGATGGTGACTGGGTCATACCGGCGCGAGGATTTGCCACCGGGCGCGCTGGTCGGCTTGCCGGTCTCCGCGGGGACCGTCGAGGGGCGCGCCCGCGTCATCCTGGACACAGCGCAGGCGGACCTCGAACCGGGCGACATCCTCGTCACTGCCCACACAGACCCCAGCTGGACGCCGCTCTTCGTCGCCATCGCGGGTCTGGTGACGGAGGTAGGCGGCCTGATGACGCACGGCGCGGTGATCGCGCGGGAGTACGGCGTGGCGGCCGTTGTGGGGGTGGAGCATGCTACCCAGCTGATCCGCGATGGGCAGCGCATCCGCGTGCATGGGACGGAGGGCTACGTCGAGATCCTGCCCTAGCCGACCTGCCAGCAACAGCGCGGCGCACGCGACGACTCGCCGTGTGCAATGCGGGTCATCTGCGGATCATCTGCGAACCGGGCTGGATACTCTCCTATGCTGGGTGCGTTGACAGCGGCGAGCGCCGGTTCATATACTTCAGGTGGTAAGCGGGGCGCAGTGTGGCGTCCTCGGCAGCGGGCAGGACGTGGAGGTCTCTGCTGGGCGCGCTGGCCGCTTTGCGCTAGCGCGGACACGACGATTCTCTTCCGCCAGATACGCCAGTCGAGAGGCAGAGCCACTGTGCAACAGAATCTCCGCATCCCCGGTCCCACGCCGATTCCGCCGCAGGTCGCCGAGGCGCTGACCCGCCCGATGATCAACCATCGCGGGCCAGAGTTCGCCGAACTGCTGGGGCGCGTCACCGACCAGCTCCAGCACTTCTTCCAGACCTCGCAGAGCATCCTGACCTTCCCCTCGTCGGGCAGCGGCGGCTGGGAAGCCACCGTCGTCAACCTCTTCAGCCCTGGCGATACGGTACTCTCCGCGCCGATTGGCGTCTTTGGCGAGCGCTTCGCCTCGGTCGCCGAGACGTTTGGGCTGCAGGTGACGCGCGTCCCGACGGAGTGGGGCCAGGCCGCCGATCCAGAGCGGGTGGCCGAGGCGCTGCGGGCGCTGCCGGAGGCGAAAGGCGTCTTCCTGACGCAGAACGAGACCTCGACTGGCGTGATGAACGACATCCACGCGCTGGCGAAGGCGATTCGCGCCGTGCGGCCAGACATCCTGATCTGCCTGGACGCCGTCAGCTCGCTTTCGTGCGTGGACCTGCAAATGGACGCCTGGGATATTGATGTCGTGCTGACCGGCTCGCAGAAGGGCTGGATGGTTCCCCCCGGGCTGGCGATGATCGGCGTCAGCGAGCGCGCCTGGGCCGCGCACAAGAACGCCACGCTGCCGCGCTTCTACTGGGATTTCACCAAGGTGGCGAAGACGGCGGAGAAGGGGCAGACGCCCTACACGCCGCCGGTCAACATCTTCTTCGGGCTGGATGCCTCGCTCCAGATGATGCGCGCCGAGGGACGCGAGGCGATCTTCGCCCGCCACCAGCGCTGCGCCGACCTCACCCGCCAGCGCGCCCGCGCGCTAAGGCTGGAGCTGTTCGCCAATCCCGCCGTCGCCTCGAACACCGTCACGGCGATCAGGACGCCCGCTGGCATCGGCGCGAAGGCCATCACCAGCGCGATGCGCGAGCACGAGGCGACCGTCATCGCAGGCGGCCAGGGCCGACTGGAGGGCCAGATCATCCGCATCGGTCACCTGGGCTACGTGCATGAGCCTGAGATGATCGCCTGCATGGATGCCCTGGAGCGCCAGCTCAAGGCGCTGGGCTATGCGGTTCCCGCCGCCGCCAACGTCTGAGCGATCCACGACGCCCGCCCGGCTCTGGGCGGGCGTCGCGCTTCATGCGATCCTGTTCATCCCCCTGATTCGAGATTCGAGACCACGCCGCGCGCCCGGCTCCGCTGTTTCGCAGATGTTCCGCTGGAGCGTGCGGCCACCATCGCCACAGCGAGAGGCATCGTTGATATGACTGACCAGCAGAGCGCGCGCCCCCGTGTCCTGGTAGCTGACCCCATCGCCGCCGAAGGTCTCGCGATTCTGCGCGGCTTCGCCGAGGTAGATGAGCGCGCGGGCCTGGGCGCCGAGGGACTGGTGGACGCCATCCCGGACTATGACGGGCTGGTGGTGCGCAGCGAGACAAAGGTAACGGCGGCGGCCATCGAGGCGGGCGCGAAGTTGCGCATCATCGCGCGGGCGGGCGTCGGCGTGGATAACATTGATGTCGAGGCGGCCACGCGGCGCGGCGTGGTGGTCGTCAACTCGCCCACCGGCAACATCGTCGCCGCCGCTGAGCATACCGTGGCGCTGCTGCTGGCGCTGGCGCGGCGCATCCCGATCGCCAATGAGGCGCTGCGCCAGGGGCGCTGGGAGCGCTCGAAGTTCGTCGGCGCGGAGGTGCGCGGCAAGACGCTAGGCATCATCGGGCTGGGCAGGGTTGGCTCAGAGGTGGCGCGGCGCGCGGGCGAGAACGGCCTGGGCATGCGCCTGCTGGCCCACGATCCCTATGCCAGCCCCGACAACGCCCGCAAGCTGAACGCCGAGCTGGTCAGCCTCGACGAGCTGCTGGAGCAGTCCGACTTCGTAACCGTGCATACCGTGCTCAACGCAGGCACGCGCGGGCTGCTGAGCGTGGATGAGCTGGCGAAGATGAAGCCCAGCGCCCGCATCATCAACTGTGCGCGCGGTGGTGTGGTGGATGAGGAGGCGCTGCTCGACGCGCTGCGCGAGGGGCGGCTGGCAGGCGCCGCGCTGGATGTCTTTACCACCGAGCCGCCGTTCAACTCGCCGACCCTGGCGGCGCTGATCGAGCGGCCCGATGTGGTCGTGACACCGCACCTGGGCGCCTCGACCGAGGAGGCACAGGTCAGCGTGGCGGTGGATGTCGCCGAGCAGATGCGCGATGTCTTCCGTGGGGGCGCGCCGCGCGCCGCCGTCAACGCGCCGCTGATCCTGCCGGAGACGCTGCGCCAGCTCGCGCCGTGGATGGCGCTGGTGGAGAAGCTGGGCCGCCTCTACACGCAGCTGCACCCAGGAGCGCTGAAGCGGGTGGAGTTTGGCGTGGCGGGCGAGATCGCGCAGTTCGACACGCGTCCACTGACGACCGCGCTCATCAAAGGGCTGCTGGAGCCAGTCTCCGAGGCGCATGTCAATCTGGTCAACGCGCAGGTGGTGGCGCGCGAGTGGGGGATGGAGGTGGTGGAGAGCCGCTCGACTACCCACGAGCAGTACGCCAACCTCGTCACCGTGCGCGTCAGCCCGGATGGAGACGATGGTGAAGCCGAGCAACGCATCCTGGCCGGCACGGTCGCCTGGGGTGAGGAGCGCATCGTGCGCGTGGATCGCTACCTGACCGACTTCGCGCCGCGCGGCCACCTGCTGCTGGCGCGCAACCTCGACCGCCCCGGCATGATCGGCGTAGTCGGTGTGATCCTCGGCGACGCGGGCGTCAACATCGCGCATATGGATGTCGGCCCGGTCGCGCTGGGCGACGCGACGGGCCGCGCTCGCCAGCCCGGTGGCGAGGCGCTGATGGCGCTCTCGCTGGATGACGCCGTGCCAGAGGCGGCGCTGGACAAGATTCGCCACGCCGACGGCATCATGGACGTGCGCAGCGTCGAGCTGTAGCCCACGCTCCCCGCGCCGCTTGACAGAGCAGATCAAGCGGCGTACCCTTGCCGCGCGGGCGAGCGGCGCGACGGCGCGAGGAGATCGCCCGCGTGGCAAGGGAGGGCTTGAGGCGATGAGCGATGACACCAGCAGGCAGCAGGACGCGCACGGCGCGAGCGAGGGCGATGAGCTGATCCGGCGGCAGGCGGCGCTGCGGGCGCTGGCGCAGAGCGCGACCCAGCAGCCTGCCAGCGCGCCAGTCACTCCCACTCCCTCGGCTCCGAAGGTAGCGACCACCACACGCAAGGCGAGTGCGCCCGCCCGTGGCGGCTTCGCTACGCTGATCGCTGGCGAGCGGAAGGCGGGCAGGCGGCGCGGCGTCCTCGTCGGCGTCTCGCTGGCGCTGCTCGTGGCGGTGGTGGCGGTC
>JAICVT010000350.1 GCA_025935235.1 Ktedonobacterales bacterium
CCCCAGCGTCACTGCCTGGATGCCCCCCACCAGATCGGCCAGCGTCGGGTTTAAGAGCAGGTTGTCCAGCGTGCGCCCATGCGCCGTCCCCACCAACTGCACCCCGCGCTCGGCAATCGTGCGCGCCGCCTGCGCCTCCAGTTCGGTCCCGATCTCGTCAATCACGATCACCTCGGGCATGTGGTTCTCGACCGCCTCGATCATCACCGCATGCTGCTCAGCCGGGTGGGCCACCTGCATGCGCCGGGCGCGGCCAATGCCGGGATGCGGGATGTCGCCATCGCCCGCGATCTCGTTGGAGGTATCCACCACCACCACCCGCTTGCCCAGTTCATCGGCCAGCACCCGCGCCGCCTCGCGCAAGAGCGTCGTCTTGCCGACGCCTGGGCGGCCCAGGATCAGGATGCTCTGTCCTTGCTCCACCACATCCCGGATCAGCGCGACCGTGCCCCGCACAGCGCGCCCGATGCGGCAGGTGAGGCCGACGACCTCGCCGCGGCGGTTGCGGATAGCGGAGATGCGGTGCAGGGTGCGCTCGATGCCCGCCCGGTTGTCATCGCCAAACTGGCCAATGCGGCCCACCACATACGCCAGATCCTCCTTCGTCACGATCTCTGCGCCCAGATTGACTTCGCCCTGAGGAAAGCGACCTTCTGGAATCCGCCCGAGGTCGAGCACGATCTCGAGCAGATCCGCGCGATGTTCGAGGCGGTTCACCGCCTCCTGGATGCGCGGGGGAAGCGCTGCGAGGACGGAATCGAGATCATCGTAGATGACTTCTGGCATACGGTGTGTCTACCACCTTCACTGAGGCGCGAGCGAGCCGTCCCAAGCCCTTCGACGCCATACATCATCCGCGCCGCCGAAACCTCGTTGTTCCAGGCGACACGCGCCATGAGATGCCGCACCAGCAACGCGTGCGAGCTGGCGCGCATGAATCCGGCGTCGCGCAGAGTCTCTACCGTCGCCGTCTCATAATCGCGCGCCAGACACACAATGGGCCGCGCGTCTTCCGCGGCAAAGACGCGCAGCGCGAACTTCAGCAGCGCGCGGGCCACCGGCTGGGAGTCCGGATGAACCAGCAGCGTCAACTGATGCGGCTGATCGCCACGTCCCTGGCGGAGACGCAGCCAGCCGCCCATCAACGGGCCCTCGTCATGGACGAAGGCGGCGGTGGAGGGTTCGAGCATCGGCACATACCAGGTGCGCCCGCCACCGGCCCGCGTGTGGATCAACTCATCCACCGAGAGGCCCTCCGCCACCTGCACGCGACGTGGCGTGCAAGCGTCATAGAGCCGCAGCAGGCTCCAGGCGTCGCGCCGAACCCAGCGCCGCAATTGCGCCTCGGCGTGAATCGGCGCCGAGATCTGCGGCCGCGCCAGTGGCGGCGCGAGCCGCGTCATCAGCCCGCGTCCACCGCGCCCATGCCGCTCGCCTTCCGGCTCATCCGCTGGCTCATCCGCTGGCTCATCCGCTGGCGAACGTGACGGCGCATCGGCTGATCCGCTGACGAGCGCGCCAGGCGTCCCGGCGTCGGCCCGCTGCGATGTGACGCTCTGAGCGCGGTCGAGCGCGCGCAAGCCTTGCGTCGCGTCTTCGAGCGCCCAGGTGGATTCGCGGGCGTAGCGCTGGAATCCCAGCTTGCCGAACAGCGCCAGCTCGGAGCGGTCGTCTTCGACCCGCGCGAAGAAGCGCTGGGCGCCGTGCGTGATGCCGGTGTTGAGCGCCACCTGCAACAGCGCCATGAGGATGTCATCGTTCGAGGCGCTGGGCGAGGCGTTGAGCGCGGCGCTGGCGTCGTCGCCCTGAGCGGAGATGGAGGCCAGATAGGCCAGATCCCAGGCGGTGGCGCCGGGCCGCACACGCGCCTGCGCGACCCCTTGCAGCCGCCAGCGCTCCTCAGCCAGCCAGGTGTGCGCGTTGGGGGTGATGGGCAGCAGCGCGGTGGCGATGGCCGCCAGGCCGCTGAGTGGCTCATCGTGATCAGGGGCGACCACGAAGTCAGCGAACTCACTCTGCCGCATGCGCGCGCGCCGGTCGAATGCGCGTACCATGCCGGGCAAGTTCACATTGAGCACTGGCCGTATCATCAAGACGCAGCCCCCAGTGATGGCCCTTCGACGGCTGAGAGCGTATCGCCGCAGCCGCAGAGCCACCGCGACCCTGAGCCACTCCACTCGCCAGGCGGCGGGTGGCGCTCACTCTGGAGAGAGTGTACCGCCAACCAGCGTCAGCGCGCTACCACTGCCGCCTCGCGTGCGATGCTCAGGAAATAGCTGTGAAAGCGCAGGTCATCGGTCACTTCAGGATGAAACGCTGTGCCGAGCAGCGGCCCCTGCCGCACCGCGACGATCTCGCCCGGCGCGCCAGCTAGCCCCGTCTCGACCCGCGCCAGCACTTCCACCTCTGGGCCGACCGACTCGACAATTGGCCCGCGGATGAAGAAGGCATGCACTGGCTGGTCGCCCAGCGCTGGCACGTCCAGATCCACCTCGAAGCTCTCGCGCTGCGCCCCGAAGGCGTTGCGACAGACGCGAATGTCCATCGCAGCGAGCAACGGCTGACCAGCCAGCGCGTTATCCGTCTCTCTGGCCAGCAAGATCAATCCGGCGCAGGTACCCCACGTCGGCAGCCCGGCGGCGATGCGCTCGCGGAGCGGCTGATCGAGGTCGTAGGCGACCATCAGCTTGCCCATCACCGTGCTCTCGCCGCCGGGGATGACCAGCCCGTCGAGCCCGTCCAGGTCGCGCGGCAGCCGCACTGGGCGCGTCTCCGCGCCGAGCCGCTCCATCGCGCGCAGATGCTCACGAAAGTCGCCCTGCAGCGCCAACACGCCAATGCGCGTCATGTGCTTCCACTCCCCGGCGCTCCGCTCCGCGCCACTCGCGCCTCTGCCACCATTGTACCATGAAGACGCCCAGCCCTTGCTTTTCCTTGACCCGCGCCAGGCGTCTTCGCGATTCACTGGCGGCATTGTATCGTTACCATCCGCATGCGCGGCGCCATTGCTGGCTGGGCCTGCGCCCGTAGCGTTGCCTGGGTCGCGCTCAGCCAGCGTCTCGCGCTCGTCGGCTACCAGCCGCGCGAGGCCATTAGCTGCTCCGGTGGCAGCGTCTTTAGCTCGATGCCGCGCATCGGGTCGCCCAGCCCGCGCGAGACCTCGGCCAGAATCTCGGGATCCTGGTGGTGCGTAGTGGCCTTGACGATAGCCTTGCCGGTGCGCAGCGGATCGGACGATTTGAAGATGCCAGAGCCGACGAAGACGCCATCGGAGCCGAGCCGCATCACCAGCGCGGCGTCGGCTGGCGTGGCCACGCCGCCCGCGCAGAAGAGCACGACCGGCAGGCGCTTCAGCTCGCGCACCTCGCGCGCCAGCTCGTAGGGCGCGCCGAGGTTCTTGGCCTCGGTCATCAGCTCCTCTTCGGGGATGATGGTCAGCTTGCGAATGCCGTCGGTGATGGCGCGCAGGTGGCGCACCGCCTCGACGATGTTGCCAGTGCCAGCCTCGCCCTTGCTACGGATCATCGCCGCGCCCTCGCCGATGCGCCGCAGCGCCTCGCCCAGGTCGCGCGCGCCGCAGACGAACGGCACGGTGAAGTCGTGCTTGTTGATGTGATATGCCTCGTCGGCGGGGGTCAGCACCTCGGACTCGTCAATGCAGTCCACGCCCAGCGCCTGGATAATCTCGGCCTCGACGAAGTGGCCGATGCGCGCCTTGGCCATCACCGGGATGGTGACCGCCTCTTTGATCTTCAGGATCAGCTCGGGGTCGCTCATGCGCGCGACCCCACCATCGCGGCGGATGTCGGCTGGCACACGCTCCAGCGCCATCACGGCGGAGGCGCCAGCCTCCTCGGCGATCTTGGCCTGCTCGGCGTTGACCACATCCATAATCACGCCGCCCTTGAGCATTTCGGGGAAGTTGCGCTTCACCCGCACCGTGCCTGTCTGCGTCTCCACGTTCGTCTCTCCCGCGCGCTCGCTCACGCTTGCCCGTGCTTGCCCGTGCTCGCCCGTGCTCGCCGCACAGCGAGGCCGCGCCATCCAGTGCGTTCCATTTCGCTCACATTGGCCTAATCCAATTTGCAAAATCAACGCGATTGACTAGGCCATCTTGATGAGGATTGTACCATACGCGACGCGCGCCGCGCTACCAGCCGCAGAGCGCGTAGCGGGCGTCACGCATGCGGTACAATCGTGTGGAAGCGTGGCATGAGCGGATCATGCGGGGCCATGCGGGGCCATGCGGGGCCATGCGAGACGATGGCGTCTCATCTGGAGCCGGACGAGGGACAGGCAAAGGAGCATCGGGATGGATCAGGCGGCAGATACGCCAGAGATCTTCACGCGCGAGGCGCACAAGAAGCTGCAAGCGGGCGGTGCGCTGCTGGTGGATGTGCGCGAGCCGTGGGAATATGAGGA
>JAICVT010000565.1 GCA_025935235.1 Ktedonobacterales bacterium
CTCTGGCTGCGCGCGCATGGCGTCGCGTCAGGCGCCGCCCGCCCTGCCATCACTGACGCGCCGACGAACGGCTAGTAGAACAGCCCGCCGCGCGCGGCCATCAGCGGCTGGAGCGCATATGTGCCGTAGGCAAGGACGGCCGCCAGCCCAAAGTAGAGCAGCGTGATGTAGACCCGCGCGCCCGCTGAGATGGCGTAGTAGTGCGACCTGCCCGCCTCGCCGAAGCGCGCGAAGAGCTGGAAGACGCCAAACACCGCCAGCACGATCAACAATATGTCACGGGTATACCAGGCGGCCAACCCTACACCGATCAGCCCAATCGGCCAGATCCACTTCGAGATAGCCGCCGTCACCCGCGCGCCATCCAGCGGGCCGACCGGGATCAGGTTGAGCAAATTGATGTAGAAGCTGAAGTAGGCCAGCGGCAGCAGCACCGGAATGCCCGTCTGCCAGTAGGCCAGCAGGCAGACGACCCCGCCGACCGTGCCCACCAGCGGCCCGGCGATGGCGATCTCGGCCTCGTCGCGCACGCCCTGCGGCGCGCGGCGCATCGTGACGAAGGCGCCCAGCAGCGGGATGAAGATCGGCAGCCCCGCTGGCAGCCCCTTGGCACGGATGACGACAAAGTGTCCCATCTCGTGGACGAGCAGCAGCCCCATGAAGCCCAGCCCGAACTGCCAGCCCAACAGCAGCGCATAGACCGCGAAGCTGACCACCGCGCTGACAATTGGCCAGAAGAGGCGCAGCTTGCCATCGTCCTCGCTCGCCTGCGGCTCCGCCTGTGGCGCTGACGGAATGCCATAGGGATTCGGCTGCGGCGGATAGGGCGGGTAGGCCACATACGGATTCTGCGGCGGATACGCGCCATAGTTCGGCGGATAGACGGGAGCGGATGGTGGCTGCGGAGGATAGCCGCCCGCGCGCCCACCCTGCTCATAATATTCGGGCGGCGGCGGGTAGACCGGCGGCTGGCCATACGGCGGCAGTGGATAGGCGCCCGGCTGTGCGGGCGGCTGATAGTATCCAGGCGCTGGTGGATAGGCGGGCGGATAGGGCGGCGCGGCGGTCGCCGATGGCGCGCCTGGCCACGCCTGCTGCCCCTCCGGCGGCTGCTCCGGTCGCGGCGTCTGTTCCTGTGGATCCTCACGCATGGCTGGCCTCACCTTGGGCAGCGGTTCACGCGGCGCTCCCCTCACCTCAGAGTATAGCGAAGATGGCGCCGTGGGCGCCGCAGGCAACCGCGCTAGAGCAGATGGCTGAAGATCGCCGGGATCATCTCTGGCAGGATGTACCAAAAGCCGGGGCCGAGCGCGGCCAGCGTCAGCGCCACCACCGCCAGCGGACCCGCGAGCATCGCGCCGATCAGCCCGAAGTAGAGCAGCGTCAGATAGCGGCGCTCCTTGCGCGTCGTCTCGGTGCGCAGCAGAACCGCATCGCTGGGGCGCAGATAGACCTGGCGCATCCCGAACGCCGCCACCAGAATCAGCACGATGTCGAACGAACACAGCCCGGCCAGCAGCGTGAGAATCAGCGTGGGCATCAGCAGTTTGCGAGAGATGACCCGCGCGGCGCGCCCACCATCCAGCGGGCTGACCGGCGCCAGATTGAAGAGGTTGATGAGCAGGTTGATGAGCGCGATAGTCAGCAGATCGGGCTGCAGCGTTAGCCGCCACGCCACGAAGCAGGCGAGGCTCCCCAGCGCGCCCGCGAACGGCCCGGCCAGCGCAATCTCGGCGTCGTCGCGCGCGTTGCCCGCCAGCGCCGTCAGCACGAACGCGCCCAGGAACGGCACGAAGATCGGCAGTCGCGCGGGCAGCCGCTTGGCGCGGGCTACGACGTAGTGGCCCATCTCGTGGACGAAGAGCAGCGCGGTCAGTCCCAGCCCCACCGGCCAGCCCAGCAGGACAGCATAGACGACGAAGCTGACCGCCGCGCTCAGAAAGGTCCATGCCACATCCAGCGTGGTGATGGGCTGATGCGGATAGCGGA
>JAICVT010000020.1 GCA_025935235.1 Ktedonobacterales bacterium
AGCGGGCGTTCCGACACTACCTATGCCGAGCGCATCCGCCTGGACTGTGAATACGTGGAGCGCTGTTCGCTGAGCCTGGATCTGCGCATCCTGTTGCGCACGCTGCCAGCCGTGGCGCGCGGCGTCGGCGCGTATTGAGGGGGTCTCGGTCGTCTTGAGCGCGCCGTGCGTTATGACAGTAGGGGCGTGAGCGAGCGCGAATGGCTCGCGCATGGAAACCAGGACGGAACGGGATGGATCAGGGCGGAGGTTGAGGGGCGGCGCAGCGCGTCAGGGGGAGATCTGACGCGCGGCGTCACATGAAGGCGGCCAGACGTAGCTGTGTCGCCAGCCAGGGAGTGCGCCTGTGGGTATTCGACATGTTCGCGAAGCGCGCGCCGACTGGCAGCGAACCCTGACTGCGGGACTTGCCTACGCCGTGGAAGGACTCTTCCTGTTGACGCTGGTCGCGCTGCCGCTCGATGTCTACCTGGAAGCGCCTGATGGCCGCGCGATTGGCTACCTCTCGCAGGCGCTGACACTCGAAATGTGTGCGCTCTTTGGCGTGGCGCTGGCGGCGAGCGCGCTGCTGCTCCAGCCCACCCGGCTGTGGCCGCGCCCACGCGAGTTGGCGCCATTGGCGGCGGCGCTGCTGGCGGCGCTGGCCTCGGCGATTGTGGCGACCTCGCACAGCGCGGCGCTCGCAGCATCGCTCAACGTCTTCGTCGCTCTGGGCATCTTCATGGTCGCACGGGCCATGCTGACCCGCCCGCACGCGCGCTCCCATGCGCTGCTGGCGCTGCTGGCAGGCGTGACCCTCGTGCTGGTCGCCGGCTTCTTTGGCGCGGCGCCTGGCTCTCCAGATATCGCTGGCGCCGCGCTCAACATTCAGCGCGCCCCCGCCGCGCTGACCGATGCAGGGGCAACCGGCGTAGCGGCGACGTTCCGCTCTTCCAGCGAGCTGGCGGCATACCTCGTCATCATCATCCCGCTGCTGACCGCCTGCGCCATCACCAGTCGCGCCTGGGCGGACCGTGCGGGCTATGGTGTGCTCGCGTTCGCCGCTGGCGTGTTGCTGCTATTAACCTCCACGAGCGGCGCACTGCTGGGGGTGGCCGTGGCGCTGCTGGTGTTGTTGTGGGCGCTGGGTGGGTATCGTCTGGCGCTGGCTGGGCTGGCGATCATGCTCTGCTGTGGGCTGGCGCTCGTCTTCATCCCCAGCCCGATCAGTTCCAGCCTGGCGCCTGGTGGCGCCAGCGCCGCTGGCTGGCAGGTTGCTCAGCTGAGCGTATGGCGCTGGGCTGGCTCGACCTTTCTCCATCACCCGCTGCTTGGAGTTGGCATCGGCGCCATCGGCCTGCAATCCAACGCGCCGCTGGTGAATGGCGCCCCCGCGCTGGACGCCGAGAGCCTCATCCTGAATGTGCTGGCCGAGATGGGCATGCTGGGCGGGCTGGCCGTCGGACTCTGCTTCTACGCGGGCATCCGGCTGGCGCTGACTGGGGTGCGCGAGTCGCATGGCTGGCTGGATCGTGGCTGGAACGCGGGCGCGCTGGCGGCGCTGGTCGGGGCGCTGGTGTATGGGATCACGGATCCGGTGCTGGTCAGCGGGCAGGTGACGGGGTTGCTCTGCGCGCTGGCAGGCCTGGCCGGCAGCGAATTGCCCTATCCAGTCGAACGGCTGGGCCTAACGATGGACCACTGGAAGGGCGCGCTCAGCGCGCTGCGCGCGTTGGCGCTCTCCAATCCGCTGAGCCGCCAGCGCGAGCGGCAGATCGGCGCCCCGACGGAGCGTCGGCCTGTCGGGGCGCGAGTGTCAGACACGCGGGAGGCAGGTGACATACTGTGATGGATCAGCCGTACCAGACGCAGCGAGAGGCGCGGTCTGGAACCCAGCCAGGTCGTCGGCTGGTCGAAGAGCCGGACAGGCGCCTGGCGGAGCGATTGCGGCGCCTGGGCGCGCGATTGCGGCGGCAGGCGCCGACACATCTAACCCCGCGCAGTGTGGGTATTCTGGTCTTCGTCGTCATCTTGCTACTCAATGTGGTGGGATACGGCGCGTACTGGGCTTTTAGCGCCTACACCACGCAGAAGGCCGCCCGCGCCGACCTCAACCGGCGCATCGCCGATGTGCGGACGCTGACGCCCGGTGGCAAGCTGTTCACCCCCGCTGGGCAGGCGCGAGCGCGCAATGATCTGGTCGCCATTGATGACGACCTGACGCAGCTCCAGAGCGTGCTTCCATTCGGCAGCGTCAGCGCCATCGAGCCAGAGGCGAGCGCCTGGCATATGCTGAACCTGGGCCACGACATGGTGGGGGCCGCACTGGCGGGGTTGAACGCGGAGCAGACGCTCTCCCCTGGGCTGACCGCGCTGATGGGCAGCGTGACCCATAGCGCCTCCTCTCGCGCTGGGCGCCCGCTGACGCTGGAGGATGTGACGCATGGCCAGCAGGCGCTCGCCGAAATCACCACCGACTGGGAGGCGGCGCAGGCGGAACGGCGGGCCATCTCACCCTCGGCGCTGCAATCGCTGGGCGATCCGCGGCTGGGTAAGCTGCTGGCGGAGTTCGACCAGCTCGCGCCGAAGGTGACAGACGGCCTCAACCTGGCCAGCGCCATGCTCGACTGGAGTCCCGCCGCGCTGGGGTTGACGCAGCAGTTTCATATCCTGCTCTTCAACATGGATACCGACGAGTTGCGCTCGACCGGCGGCTTTCTGGGCAATTACGCGCAGATCACGCTCGCCAAGGGGGTCGTCACCTCAGGCATCCACCTGCACGACATCTATACGCTCGACTGCCCGAACAATGCCTGCCAGCGCCGCGCGTTGCCGCCTGGCTACAACTGGTTCCCGCTCTCGCCGGGCGCGTTTGGCCTGCGCGACTCCAATCTCAATCCAGATTTCGCCACATCGTCCCGGCTGGCCGCCACGCTGTATCAGCAGATGACGGGGACGCGCATTGATCTGGTCGTCGCGATCACGCCAGCCATCATTCAGGACCTCATGCGGGTGACGGGGCCGCTCAGCGTGCCGCAATTTCATGTGACCGTCACGGCGGATACCCTGGCCGCCCAGATTCACTACTACCATCAGAACCCTTCCATCACCTTGCAACTCGGCATAGACTACCAGCGCCTGGGTACGTCACCGGCCAAAGCGTTCGACGTACTACTCTCGCAAGCGCTGATGTCGCGGCTCTCGTCGTTCAAGAGCAGCCAGTTCAGCCAGCTTGGCAAGCTGCTGCTCGATGCCTTCACCACCAAAGACATCCAGGTCTACGCCAGCGATGCGCAGGTGGAGCAGGGGTTGCAACAGGTGGGGGTCGCTGGCCAGGTGCTGGCGCCGAGCTACGACAACCTGATGGTGGTTGACGAGAACGATGGCGGCTCATACGCCAACGCCGACATGCGCGAGACGGCGAGCGATATCGTCACGCTCAATTCCTCTGGCGCGGCGACCCACCAGCTAACCCTCACCTATGACTATCTCGTCGTGCGGCACAACTATGTGCAGCAGGAACTCTACGACGACTTCGTGCGCATCGTCGGGCCGGGATCGGTCGCCAATTTCCGGGTGCGCGGGCCATGCGTGCTGGAGAGGGCGACTCAGGCGTCTCACGCGGTCATCGGCTGCCAGCTCCGGGTCGCGCGCGGGCAGAAAGTGACGCTCACCTTTACCTGGACCGTTCCGAACGCCTTCACGCCGGGCGCATCGAGCGCCTACCAACTGCTGATCCAGCGGCAGGCGGGCGCGCGGCTGAACATGAGCGTGACGCTGGCCCCGCCCAAGGGGCAGACGCTGGTCGCGCGGGCCGCTGGGCTGAAGCCACCACAGGGTGGGCAAGCGGGTCAGCTTGTCTGGAGCGCCACCCCCTTGCTGGTCAATACGACACTCGCCGCGCTGGTGAAGCCATGACAGCGCGTCACGGCGTTCTTCGCGCTGGCTCGACCGACCCACCGCCTGCCACCAGCGAGTTCACGGCGCTGGAGGGCTTGCTGACGGCCGCGGCAGACGTAGCCGAGGCGGCGCGGCCAGAGCAGCGGTTGCTGTGGCGCTGCGCGCGGGTGGCGCCCTCCCCGGCGACGCTGGCGGAGATTCGCGCGTTGGGCGCTACGCTCGATGCCGATGGCTGGGCGCGGGTGGTGGCCCGGGCCGAGCGCGAGGGCGTCGAGAATCTCCTCTTTACCCAGATTGCGGCGGCGGATTTGCTGCCCATCATGCCCACAGCGGTCATCGAACGCCTGCGCGAGCGCTGGGGCGCGGTGACGCTGCTGGCGCGTCGACTGGAGCTGCGCCTGGAGCAGTTGCTGCCGGAGCTTGCGGCGGCGGGCGTGGCGGCCATCCCGCTCAAGGGCGTGGGGCTGGCGCGGCGCGCCTATGGTGGGTCGCTGAGCCTGCGCCCTGTCACCGACATTGATCTGCTCGTGCGCCCGTCGGACGCCGCAGCCTGGCGAGCGGTCTTTCCGTCGGCGGGGTTCGCGCCGCTGGCCGGGCGCGGGGACCCGCTGAGTGGGCACGCGCTGCGCTTCCACGAGACGCAGTTTGTCTCGGTAAATGGCTTGCGGCTCGAAGCGCACCTCTCGCTCTGCCGTCTGCCCGCGTATCGCCGGGCGTTTGCGGAGGCCGCGATCTGGCGGCGCGCGCAGCCCACGACCATTCACGGCGTCGCCGCGCTGGGGCTGGCGCTGGAGGATGAGCTGCGCTACCTCAGCCTGCACTATGCCGCGCTGCACCACGCCAGCCGATTGATCTGGCTGGTGGATGTCGCCGAGCTGCTGCGCACGCGAGGGAACGAGGTTGTCTGGGAGCGACTGGTAGAGGAGACGATCGCATGGCGCTGCGCGGCGCCGCTGGCCATCACGCTACAGCGGGCGGCGGCGCTGCTCGACGCGCCCGCGCCACCGTGGGCGCTGGAGCGCCTGACATCCGCCGCGCTGACCCGGCCAGAGCGCCGCGCCTGGCTCGCCGGGCAGGCGCCGATGAGCGACTGGCGGCGCTTTCTGGCGCAGACGCTGGCGCTCGAGACGACCACGCAGCGCCTACTGCTCTTGCGCAGTGGCGGAGCCTCGCTTGCCAAACGTCTGCGCCAGCGACGCCAGCCGACGAACAGGCTATGACCTCTGGCAGGCGCTGGGCCATGACCTGTGGGTGAGGAAACGACCATGCGCGCAGAGCAGGCGAATCGCTGGTGTATTATCTCTCGCTGTGACCATCTTCACACTTGAAACGCCGATGGATTGGCTATACAATGCATGACATTGCACGCGATCGCCGCACCGCCCGCGTACCAGGCGGGCGAAGCTTGGCGGCGGTCACGTTGGTCGCCCGTAACGGAAGTGGGCCACATTCGTTCCTCTGGATGTAACCAGGCGTTTTCGGTGTACGTGTTCGGCTAGTTGGCGCGGGGAGGACGTTTCAGGGTGGGGGATCAGCAAGCCCATAGCATGTCTTCGAGGTAACCTAGTTCCACTGATGCGACTGTCGCATCAGTGGTTGAGGCGCTCTGCGACGCGCCAGACGTTCACTCATCGCCCAGCGCGTGCTTGACGGAGCAGGTAGCGGGCGTGGCGCGGAGGGGTACGTGTGGGGAAGAGGAAGCAGAGCAAACATGCGAACACTACAGTTGTCGTAGTGCTGACCGCGCGCGGATTCTCGCCAGCGCCACGAGGCGCTCGGCAGGCTGTGTCGCGAGTCATGCGCGGTGTTGGGGCCAGCGCTCGGTCGCGCGGGTCGGCTGGCACTGAATGTACCACTGGCGGCGGCGCACGGTAGCGAGTCGTCGCCAGGTGGGGAGATCGTAGGGAGGGACTCGCAATGGACGAGTTCGACAGCAACACTACCCCGATGAATGAGTCACACGACGAGCAGCAGATCGAAGGCAGCAGCCGGAGGACATTCCTCAAGGCGGCGGTGGTCGGATCGGCTACCGCGGTGGCTGTCAGCGGCGTGGGCGCCGCCGCCTTCACGCTGACTGGGCATCATACTGGGCTGAAGAAGTACCTCGCACTAAACGATTCCATCAGCGGCGTGACCGAGACCGCCTGTGTCACCAGCTCAGGGTTTGAGGATCAAACCTCCTTCGGCGAAGACAGCATCTTCTTCTTTGCCAAGTTCAACGCTGTGCCAGCGGGTACGTATACCTTTGATGTGTCGCCGACGCTGCCTACATCGGTGGTGGGCTACCAGAGCATCGGCGCTGGCAATTTTACCCAGGTAGTCGCGTATTCTGGCGGCGTCAGCTTCACCTGCCATCCGTCAGACACGCCGACGGCCTCGGCGACTGTCAGCTATCCGGCGCAACAGGCCCATGTGCCAGTCACGTTCACCACGACCTCGGATGGTGATGTGGTGCTGTGGCTGCACCTGAAGGGAATCGCGGCTGGCAGTTCGACGCTCACCGCGACGCTCTATCAGGGAACGGACGACACGGGGACGAACGTGGGTTCGGCCTCGGCGACCATCACGGTCAGCTAGGTCGGCGGCGCGTCGTTGCGTCGCTGCCCTGCCGCGCAGGCGCGCTCGGCCCATCAGGTCGCTGGTGGGCCGCGCGCCGTGTCATGCGCTGAGACTCTCTCAGGGAACCACGGCCACTGGCTCTGGTGTGGGCCTGGCCCTGGCGGCCATGACGATCGGCGCCAGCCACGGAGGCGGCGAGAAGACGATCTACGCCTGAGATCGTGCGGAAGATGGGGGTGGATATGCGTTCTTCGATCGGTCGTTCGCCCACGGCGCGCCCGGAGATCGAAGCGTACATCGTCCCCGATGGGACCTGTTTCCTGTATGACCCCACACGCGATGAGGGGTTCGCGCTCGACCAACTTGGCGCGCTGGTCTGGGATTATTGCGATGGAGCTACCTCGCGGGAGCAGATCGCCGCGGAGGTGAGCGCGCTGCTGCCCAACCACTCGGACCTGGCAGAGCGCGTGAACGAACTGCTGGCGATGTTCGCGACGCAGGGTCTGTTGTTGCCCGACGCCGCTATGCTGTCGTCAGATGCCACGGGGCAGCCGCAGAAGGGAGCGCCATGAGCCTCTCTCGGCTCGAGATCACCCCAGACGCGGCGCTGCGCGTGCGCATCGCAGGTGTGGCGGCGCGCATATCGGGTCTCTCTCCACGCATCAGAGCGGATATGTCCGCCCTGTTGCGCCCTTTCGTTGTGGCGGAAGACATCCCCCCGACGCCGCCGGACGCATCGGCTGAGCCGATCCAGGTCGAGATCGCTCTGCGCCCTGTCGGGCGCCGGAGCGATGACCACGACGATCGCGCTGATCATGCGGACGCCGAGGGGTGGGAAGCCTGGTCGGATGGCGTGTGTCTCTTCCGCAGCGACGTCTATGATCGCCTGCTGCGGCGGCTGGAGTGGGAGGTGGTGGCGCGCTCGGCTCCGCTGGCGCGCGAGTGGGTCATCTGGCATGCGGCCGCGCTCTCGCAGTCGGGGCGCGCCATCACGCTGGTCGGCGCGTCAGGCGCGGGCAAGTCAACCCTGACCGTGGCGTTGATGCGGCGTGGCTGGCGTCCCCTGGCCGATGACCTGACTCTGCTCGACCTGCGGACGCGCACGCTGGCTCCCTTCCCGCGCTGCTTCCATGTCACGTCGGGGAACATGCCAGGGGCCATGCCAGGGGCCATGCCAGGGAGCATGCCCGGCGCATCGGCGGCGAGCGATACGCCGCTGATCTGGCCGACCCCCGCGCTGCCTGACTACGCCCGACCGCGAGCGTGGGGCCACGCGGGTGACCGCCCCACCTGGCTGGTGGTGGTCAGGCGCGATACCGCGCAGCCGACCAGCCTGACGCCGATCACGCAGGCGCAGGCGGTGGGCGGGCTCTTCGCGGCGACGCTGCACGCGCCCGCGACAGCCTCGGCGGTTGGCGTGGCGGCGGAGGTCGTCGGCGCGACGGCGGGCTGCTGGGAGCTCAACAACAACGACCTGGAGACGGCGCTCGACCTGCTGACGACAACATTGCTGGGCGCCGCGCCCGACGAGATGCGCCCGGAACATCAGATGAGCGCGCCGGCCTGATCTGTGACGAGAAGCACACACAGTCCCACGGGAACCTGCGATACAATGAGCGCTACCGAGCGCAGGCGAATGCAGTGAGGCGGATGGTATGGCGAATCAGCGGGGTGAAAGCGCGCGCCGTGGGAGAGTGGATCCACTCGCCGACGCGCGCTTGTGCGCTGATGAATCCTATTACCATGCGCTGGCGCGGCCGCTGGTGCGACAGGGCGCGGCCCGCCGCCTGCGCGACGCCACCGCGCGCGCTGGCCCGCTGCTGACGGCGGCGTGCGCTCTCTTCACCTCGATCTCGCTGGCGCTGGCCGCTCCTGCCTCCATTACCAGCGCCTCGCCGCTGGCGCCGCTCTATGCGCGCTTTGGCGGCGCGCCCTGGGGCCTGATGGGGCTGGGCGTCGGGCTGCCGCTGCTGGTGGCGCTGGGCGCGTTGAGTCTGTGGGCGCGCCGTGACCGCTCGATCTCGCTGCGGGCTGAGGCTGGGCTGATCCACAAGACGCGATTGGCGCGCGCCTATCGCCGGTATCTGACGGAGCTGGCGCGCCTGACGGAGCCGCTCGCCTGGGCGCGCCCCGCGATCGGCGCCGCCACAGACGCCGGCGCATCCTCTCTGGCTCCAGCGCCGCCCGCCGTGTTGGTGGCGCTGACGATGCGCCGCGAGCCGCTGCCCGAGGTGGATGAGCTGGTCGCCATGACCGCCGACGACGCCCCGCTCAGCCCCGATGCGCCGACTCGCCAGCTCATCGCGACCAAGCCGCTGACCCGCTCTGGCCTGGATTCCAGCCTCGACGCGATTCGCGACGCGCTGCATCCGGCGCAGTCGGTGGAGAGCGTGACGCAGGCGCTGGCGAGCGCGCCAAGCGGCGCGATCATCCTGCGTGGCGACAAGGGAGCGGGCAAGACGACACTGCTGCGCTATGTGGCGCACGCCCAGGCGCTGGCCCAGCTCAATCGCACGCAGCCCGGTGGCCGCCTGCCATTCTATGCTGACCTGGGCTGGCTGGAGGATGGCTGGCCGATGCCCAGTGGCGGCGCGGCGGATGCGCTTGAGGAGGCGCTGGCCGCGCTGGCGCAGCGCATCGGCGGGCTGGAGCCAGTGGACGCGCGCGACCTGGCGCACGCCCTGACCACCGAGCCTGCGCTGCTGCTGCTGGATGAACTGGATACGCTGCCCGGCGCGCTGCGCGAGCGCGTGGCCGAGTCGCTGGGCGCGTTTCTGGCGGAGGGTCGGCGGTCCCTGGCGGAGCGCGAGTCAGCGGGGATGTGGAGCGCGCAGGTCGCGCTGGGCGCGCGTACCTACGATGGGCCGCTGGGCGATGGCGGGCCGCGGGTGCGGTTCGAGCCGTGGCTGTTGGAGCCGCTGGCCTATCCGGCGGGGCGGCTGGCGCTGGCGCAGGGCGCACTGGCGCAGCGATCAGCGCACGCGCGGCCCAGGCCCCCTGCCGCTGAGGCCGCTGAGGCTGCTGAGGCGACTGAAACGCGCGCAGCGGCCGTAGCGCCGAGCGACGAGGCGGCGCGACTTCTGCAATCGCTGCGCCATCCGCAGACCGAGCGCTGGCTGATGCAGCCACTGGAGCTGACACTCGCGGCTCTGGCCGCCTCAGACGAGCAGGCTGATTCGGCCCACAATGCCGCTGCAGCCGATGTGGCCGCCCCTCGCTCGCTGACCGACCTGCACCGGGCGGCGGTGTGGCGCCTGCTTGGCGCGCATCTGCCTGGGTGGAGCGAGGCCGAGCGGCGGGCGCTGCTGCGGCTGGCGGAAGAGACCGCACTCTGGCTGCAGCGCGCCGGGCGACGCGCCTTCCGTCCGGGTGAGCCAGCGCTCGATCAGCGCCTGCTGCGGCTGCCGGTGGCGGCGTCTGCGCTGGCGCGGGCGGGCGACACATCGCCATCGCGGGTGGTGGCGCGCAGCGGTCTCTGCGAGCAGGGGCCAGGCGGGCTGGTGAGCTTCAGCCTCGTCACGCTGCATGCCTTCCTCGCGGGATGTGCGCTCGCCCGACAGATCGCCAGCGAGATGCCAGAGCCGCTGCTGCCGGATGCGCTCTCCCCTGGCGCGGCAGACGCGCCGCATGCGCTGAATCCGCTGGTCGCGCTCGATGCGCTCGACACCCTCGACACGATGGCGCTTGACGCTTCAGCATCTGGCGCTCGCCTGCCCAGGCCGCTCACTCCTGACGCCACGCCTGCTCACGCCACGCCGACGCCAGTCGCCGTGTCTGCCGCCGTGTCTGCCGCGCCCGCCGCTGGCCAGCCGCGCATGCTCGATCTGGCCTGGGCGAACCGCGCATCGGAGCGCTGGAGCGACACGCTGCTGTTTCTCTGCGGCGCGCTCTGCTCGCCCGATGCCACAACGGCGCCAGACCAGTCGGCGCCAGACCAGTCGGCGCCAGACCAGTCGGCGCCCCATCGCGGCGACATTGCAGTGGCCTGGCTGCGGGCGCTGCTCGACCAGCGCGACTATCTGGACTCCTCTGAGGCGCTGACGACGCTGGGACTGCTGCTGGCCGCTACCTCGCTGCCCGAGTTGCGCGGCGCTTCCGCTGGCGGCCCGGTGGCGATGGAGATCGCGACGCGGCTGAGCGAGCGCCTGCGCCAGCATGCCGAGACTGTCTCACCCGCCGCGCTCGCCAGGCTGCGTCAAGCGTGTGGCGCGGCGCTGGCCGACCCCACCGCGCGAGCCGCGCTGCTGCGCTTGCTCACCGATCAACTGCTGGGGCCGAGTGAACGCGCCGCGCGCCAGGCGGCGCGAACCCTGGGCGCGCTGGGCCGCGCGGGCGCGAGTGTCGAGCCGCTGCTGATTGATCTGCTCACCTCTACCACCGAGGCGACACGCGCGGCTGTGGCGCAGAGCATCGGCGCGCTTGGCCCCGTCGCTGGCGCGGAGGCTGTTCCCGCGCTGGTTGCCGCGCTCAACGACCACTCGCGCGCCGTGCGCGCGGCGGCGGTCGAGGCGCTCGGCTCCGTCGTCGCCGAGCCAGCCGCCGCGACGGTCGAAGCGGTGATGGCGCGGCTGGCCGATCGCGCGGGCGAGGTGCGCGCCGCCGCCGCGATGGCGCTGGGTAAGATGGGCGGCCGCCTGGCCCATCTCGCCACGTCCACCGCCTCTGGAAGCGCTGCCAGCGGCGCCCGCGAAGGCGAGGAAGTCGAAGAGACACCCAGCGGAGCGCTCCTTCAGCGCGGCGAGAGCGTCAGCGCGAGCGTGGTGGCCAACGCGCTGCGGCTGGCGCTGCGCGACCACGAGACGCGCGTGGCGGCGGCGGCGGCCTATGCGCTGGGCCTGGTGGATACCACCGGCAGTCAGATTCCGGCGCTGATCGAGGGGCTAACCGCGCGCTGGAATGATCGCGCGGCGCTGGCGCTGGGCGCGCTGGGGGCGCTCGCCCTGCCCGCCCTGCCCACCCTGCTGGAACTGTCGCGCGCGGAGTCGCCGATTCTGCGCGAGTCGGCGACACGCGCGCTGGCGCAGATCGGGCCGAAGCGCGCTGATGTCGTAGCGACGCTGGTGGCGCGGCTGAGCGACGAGGCGCCAGAGTGTCGCCGCGCCGCCGCTGATGCGCTGGCGCGGATAGATCCAGCCGCCGAGGGTGTCGCCACGCGCGCCAGGCCCGCGCTCATCACCGCGCTGGATGATCCGCGCGAGTCGGTGCGCTGGTCGGCGGGCCGCGCGCTCGAAGCGCTCGGCGCGACCAATGATCCCGCCAGCCTTGATGCGCTCTTTGCCCTGCTCGATGACCCGCGCGGCTACATCCGCGCCAACGCCGCTCGCACGCTTCAGGCGATCTCTGGCCCCCAGGCGCGCTCCACTCCCGACCGGGTAGCGCGGCTGGTCAGCGCGCGCACAGAAACCTGTCTGGTCGCGGTCGGCGAGCTGGGCGCACTGAGCGCGACCGCGCGCGATGCGTTGCCTACGCTGGCCCGTCTGACCAGCGATCCGCGCTGGGAGATACGTCGCGCGGCGCTGCGGGCCATGCGGCAGATCGCCCCAGATGATGATCGCACGATCGCGCGCGGAGTGGCCGCTAGCGGCGATTCCGAGGCGCTGGCGCGTCTGGAAGCCATCGAGGCGCTGGGTCGGCAGAAGACCCGCCGCGATGGCCAGATTCTCGACGCGCTCCAGCGGCGGCTGCGCGCCGATGATGAAGGCGCCGTGCGGGCGGCGGCGGCGCGCGCGCTAGGGCGCATGGGGCCGCGGGCGGCGCGGGCGCTGCCCCTGCTGGCGCGCGCGCTGCTCGATCGCGATGGCGAGGCGCGGCGCGCGGCGGCGCTGGCGATCGGCGCGCTGCAGCCCGATCTGGCGAAGGTCACGCCGCTGCTGATTGATGCGCTGGCCGAGACTGAGCCTGGCCCACGCAGCGCCTCGGCGCTGGCGATGGGCGCGCTGGGGCCGCGCGCGGCGGCCTCGCTGACGCAGGAGCTGCTGACGCTGCTGCGCGATGAGTTCCCAGTGACGCGCGCGGCGGCGGCGGAGGCGCTGGGCCAGTATGGAGCGCAGGTCGGTGGACCAGCGCCAACCCTGCTGCTGCAACGGCTGACTGACCGCGACGCGGAGGTGCGCGCCGCCGCCGCCACCGCGCTCGGCCAGATCGGCGCGCGGCCAGAGGCCGGTGGCTACAGCGCCCAGGAGCTGGAAGAGGCGCTGCTGGCGCGCGCCGACGACCAGCGCTATGTTGTGCGGCGCGCGGCGGTGACCGCGCTGACGGCGCTGGGGCCTGCCGCGGTGGCGCGCTCGCTCGACCGCATCCTCGCGCTGCTGACCGATCTCAACCCCGCCACTCGCGACGCGGCGCTTCACGCGCTGGCCACGCTGGATCCCGCTGGGCGGGCGCGCGCGCTGGCACTGCTGATTGGCTGGCTCGGCGCCGAATCGGCGGATCAGCGGGCGATGTCGGCGCAGGCGCTGGCTGTGTTGCGCCCCGCGCTCGACGCCGCCGACCGCGATGCGCTCAGTCTGTTGCTCTCCGACGGCGACGATGCGACGCGCGCCGCCGCTGCCGCCGCTATCGGCGCCCTGAGCGCTGTCTCGTTTAGCGATGGCCCGCCTCCGGCGCTGGGGCGCCTGCTGGGCGATACCGCGTGGCGCGCGCGCGCCGCCGCCGCCGAGGCGCTGGGCCACTTTGGCGCGCAGGTCAGCGCCGAAGATCGTGGCGCGCTGCGCGAGGCGCTGGCCGATCGCGATGAGAGCATCCGGCTGGCGGCCACGCAGGCGCTCGCGCGGATCGAGCCGAAAGCCGCCTCGGCGCTCATCCCTGAGTTGCTGGCGATGACCAGGACTCGGCGGCCAATCGGCCCGCTGGCCCCGCTCACCACACGCGCCGAGGGCGATGTCTATGCGGCGATGACACGCCCCACCTGGACGACGATCGAGCGCGTCAGCTCTTGGCTGAGCGATGGCGTTCCCTGGGCGACACAGTTCGACGCCGTCTCGCTGTTGGGGCGCTGGGGCTACGCGCCGATGGCCGCGCGGCGCTCCATGCTGCGGCTGCGCGATGAGTCGCGCTATCCGATCATGCATCTGGCGGCGCGCGCTGCGCTCCAGGCGATTCTGCTGGAGGTCGGCGACTTCGAGCCACCCGCCGCCAGCGCCCTGTCCGATGCGCGCCCGCTGCTGGTCGCGGCCGCCGCTCGCGCCACCACGTTCGGTGAGGACTATGGCGCGTCAGGCGCATACGGCGTCGGCTATGACGGCGACGATGCGTCCTCGGCGCGGGCCACACTGGCCGCGCTGGCGGAGTCGGGCGGTCTGCGGGCGCCCACCGAGCCGATGCCGGTTGTCAGGCCGGGCGCGCTGGAGGGGCTGCTGGCGACCACGCCAGAGGCCGAACTGGAGTCTGACGACGACATAGACGCCGACACCGTGCGCTCGCTCAAGCTGGAGTCCGCCTCGAGCGTGCTGGAGCCGCCGCTACAGGGCGCCAAGTCATTCACGACCTACGCGCTGATTGACGAATCCAATGAGTCATCCGGGGAGCCGACGCCTACGTTGAAGCTCCCGGAGAGCGGGCGCGGCGCCATCGCGGTCAACGGCGCGCGCCCAGCGCCACCCAACGGCACGGGGTTGGGCATGGGGTCGGGCGAGCTGGCCGATCTGGAGCCAACGACGCGCTTGCGCCCCGACGCCCTGGAGCAGGGGCCAACGATGCGCCTGCATGTGGGCGACCCGGAGCAGGAGGCCACGATGCGCCTGCGCTCCGACGCTCACGAGCCGCTGAGTGAAGCGCCACAGCCAGCAGCGCCGCCAGCGCCGCAGCCCGTCGCGCGGAAAGCTACGCTCAGTGGGCAGTCCGATATGTTGTCTGGCGATCTCTCCGGCTTCCTCGTCGGTGGTCTGCCAGAGGATCTGGCCGCCACGACGCGCAAGTTCCCGCTCGCTGACGCTTCAGCCGCGCACGCGCACGCCGCCGAGCCTGCCGCATCCAATGACTCCGTCGACGCGCCTGACGATGAGCGGGATGCTCCCGGCGCGCCCCCACAGCCTGCCTCCTGACCGACTTCCTCTCCTCAGCTCCTCAGCGTGACGCCATCTTCCGCGCTCGTTGGCGCGCGGCCCGCCCTCTGGCATGCGGCGTGCGCTCTATCACAACGGGACATAATTGCGCCGCAATCCGTCGCGCGGCGATGGATGTGGCGCGTCCTTTGCGTCATTCCCCTGCGCGCTGTCTCGCGCGCCAGCAGGCGGTCTGGCGGGCAAACCAGCGGATGAGGACGACGAGGCGGAAGAGGCGGAAGAGGCGGAAGAGGCGAATGAGAGATCAGGATGAGCAAGCGACAGTATTGGGAAGGAGCAAGCCTTCGTGGGCAAGACGGCATCTGATACGTTGATCGAACGGCTGATCGCCTGGGGCGTGGACACCGTGTTTGGTCTCCCTGGAGACGGCGTCAATGGGATCATCGAGGCATTCCGCGAGCATCAGGATAAGATTCGCTTCATCCAGGTGCGCCATGAGGAGGCCGCCGCATTCGCCGCCTGCGCCTATGCCAAGTTCACAGGCAAGCTGGGCGTCTGCGTGGCCACCAGCGGGCCTGGAGCCATCCATCTGCTCAACGGCCTCTACGACGCCAAGATGGACGGCGCGCCTGTGCTGGCGATTACCGGGCAGCAATACAGCGACCTGCTCGGCTCGCACTATCAGCAGGAGGTCAACCTGCTGAGCCTGTATGAAGATGTCGCCGCCTACAACATGCAGGTGCAAGGCCCGAAGGATGTCTACAACCTCGCCAACACGGCTTGCCGTGTGGCGCTCTCGGAGCGAGCGGTCGCGCATATCACCTTCCCGATTGATTATCAGGTCACGGCCGCCGAAAACGACTGGAATGAGGAGCCGGGTGGCCCGGCCATGACGCCGAACCAGGTGACGGAGTTCCAGCCGGGCTTCTACACAGCGGGCGTGGATGGCGGCGCTGGAGCGGCGCTGGAGCGTCCAGCCTCGCCGATCCCTGGCGCGATCCAGCTCCAGCAGGCGGCGGATATCCTCAATCGTGGCGGCAAGGTGGCTATTCTGGCCGGGCATGGCTCCATCCACGCCTCCGATTTGCTGGAGAAGTTCGCCGATACACTGGCCGCGCCGATTGTGAAGCCGCTGCTGGGCAAGGGCGCCGTTCCCGACGACAGCCCCTACACAACGGGCGGGCTGGGGCTGCTCGGCACCGCGCCGAGCGAAGACGCGATGGAGCAGTGCGACACGCTGCTGATCGTCGGCAGCTCGTATCCCTATCCGGCGTATCTGCCGAAGCCAGGCCAGGCGCACGGCGTGCAAATTGACATTGACCAGACCCGCATCGGGTTGCGCTATCCGGTGGAGGTGGGACTGGTGGGCGACGCGCTCGCCACGATGGAGGCGCTGCTGCCCCTGCTGCGGCGCAAGACCGATCGCGGATTCCTGGAGATGGCCCAGAAGGGCATGCAGGAGTGGAACAAGAAGATCGAGCTGGAGGGGACGCGCGAAGACAAGCCGATGAAGCCGCAGGTGGTGGCCCACACGCTCGAAAAGCTGGCCGCGCCCAATGCCATCATCACCGGCGATAGTGGCACCAATACCACCTGGATCGCGCGCAACTTCCGGCTGAAGCGCGATCAGATGTTCTCCTGCTCGGGCAATCTGGCGACGATGGCGCCTGGCCTGCCCTACGCGGTGGGCGCTCAGGCCGCCTTCCCCGATCGCCAGGTGGTCGCCTTCGTCGGCGATGGCGGCTTCACGATGCTGATGGGCGAGATGATTACGGCGGTCAAGTACCACCTGCCGATCAAGGTCATCATCATCAAGAACAACCTGCTCGGCCAGATCAAGTGGGAGCAGATCGTCTTCCTGGGCAACCCGCAGTATGTCGTGGACCTGGAGCCAGCCGACTTCGCGGCCTGGGCGCGGGCGGCGGGCGCGCACGGCTTCACCTGCGACGATCCGAAGAAGCTGGAGAGCGTGATGACGCAATTCCTGGCGGTGGATGGCCCCGCCGTGCTGGAAGCGGTGGTAGACCCCAACGAGCCGCCGATGCCCGCCAAGGTCAAGCCCAAGCAGGCGGCGCACTTCGCTGAGGCGCTGCTGCGCGGCCAGCCCGGCGGCCCACGCATCGCGCTGACGCTCTTCCGCGACAAAGTGGACAACCTGCTGCGGTAGAACCTCACCCCCTCACCCCCTCTCCCGCCAGGAGAGGGGGAACCGGACAACTCCCCTCTCCCGCCTCGGCGGGGGACGGGCTGGGAGTGGGGGCCTGCTCCCGCCACACGCCAATAACCCGCACTACTTTGGCGGCATGTATGAATCAAGAATCAGGTGATCTATGCCCGCGTCAACACTGACGCGCGGCGCCTCCACCGCAAAGATCGAAAAGCTGGAGGTGGCCGCTTATACGATTCCAACTGACTATCCTGAGGCGGACGGCACCTATGCCTGGAAAGCGACCACCCTGGTCGCCGTACATGTGCGAGCGGGTGGGCGCACAGGCTTCGGCTACAGCTACGCCGACACGGCCACCGCCACGCTGATCCGCGATCTGCTGGCCTCGGTAGCCGTCGGGCGCGACGCGCTGGATGTCCCCGGCGCGTGGGTGGCGCTGGTGGAGGCGATCCGCAACCTGGGTCGCCCTGGCGTCAGCTCGATGGCCATCGCCGCTGTGGATACCGCCCTGTGGGACCTCAAGGCCAAGCTGCTCGATCTGCCGCTCTGCCTGCTGCTGGGGCGCGTGCGCGACGAGGTTCCGATCTACGGCAGTGGCGGCTTCACCAGTTATCCCATCGAGCGGCTGCAAGAGCAGCTCGGCGGCTGGGCGCGCCAGGGCATCCCGCGCGTCAAGATGAAGATCGGCACGCATCCAGAGGATGATGTGGCGCGCGTGCGTGCGGCGCGCGAGGCGATTGGCCCGCAGACCCAGCTCTACGTCGACGCCAATGGCGCCTATACCCGCACACAGGCGCTGGCGCAGGCCGAGCGATTCGCCGAGCTGGGCGTCGTCTGGTTCGAGGAGCCAGTCTCCTCGGATGACCTGGCGGGGCTTCATTTCATCCGCGACCGCGCGCCCGCTGGCATGGCCATCGCGGCGGGCGAGTACGGCTACGATCAATGGTATTTTCGCCGCATGCTCGATGCGGGCGCGGTTGATACGCTGCAGGCCGACGCCACGCGCTGCGCCGGGTTCACTGGCTTCCTGCGTGCCGCCACGCTGGCCGACGCCCACGGCATCCAGCTCTCGGCGCACTGCGCGCCCATGCTGCACCTGCATGTCTGCACGGCGATCCAGCATCTCAGCCCGATCGAGTATTTCCACGACCACGTGCGCATCGCGCGGATGCTCTTCGACGGCACGCCTGAGCCGGTGGGCGGCGCGCTGCGCCCCGACCTCAGCCGCCCCGGCATCGGGCTAGAGCTGAAGCAGGCGGACGCGAAGCGCTACGCGGTCTGAGGGGCCGAGATCAACCAGACGACGGAACGTGAACGGAAAATGAGGTGAGTGATGGCGGTTGTTTCGCTGCCGAAGTCAATCGAGAGCCTGGGTGACGCCGCGCGCGATCAGGCGAAACAGCAGGTCAGGCAGGTGGAGCGGGTGGCGCGGCTGCTGGCGCCAGCGTCCCCGGTGGAGCGCGCGGCGCGCAAACTCACCGGGCGTAGAGCGTCTGGCTGGCTGGGCTGGCTCTCGGCGCTGGCCCCGCGCCTGACCCACGAAGGCATCGCGCTTGAGCAGCATGTGCGCGAGGGACGCTTTCAGCGCAGCCTGGCGCTGATTACGGCGATGTCCAGCCTGGCGGCGACGTTCGAGGTGGGAACTGAGCACTACCGTGGCAGCTACAGCCAGCGCGTGATGTATTCGCCGCTGGCGCTGGGCGCGGCGCTCACGGGCGTCAGCGTGGCGGCGGCCTTCAGTCGCTGGGCGGCGCGGGTGGCGCTGCCGATCGTCTCGCTGGCGATGCTGGTGGATGGCGCCGTCGGCTTCATCTTCCATGTGCGCGGCGTGGCGCGCAAACCGGGCGGCTGGCGCATCCCGATCTTCAACGTCATCATGGGTCCTCCTGTCTTCGCGCCGCTGCTGCTCGGTGTGACAGGCTTCCTCGGCCTGATGACCTCCTTCCTGCGACGCGAAGATGACCCGCATGGACGGCTCGCGCTGGGTGTGCGCCGTGCTCGGCCCGCCTGGGCTAACCTGCTGCCGCGCGCCATCAGCAGCGAGGGCATCACGCTGGAGCAAGATGTGCGCGAGGGGCGCTTCCAGCGCGGGCTGGCGCTGGCCACAGCGCTGACGGCGCTCTTCAACGGCGTCGAGTCACTCTACTCGCATTACAAGAACAACTTCCGCTTCAAGGCGCAGTGGACGCCGATCCTGCTGACGCCGGCGCTGGTGACGGCGAGTCTGGGCGCCTTCTGGAGCCGCCGCATCGCGCACACCTGGCTGCCGATCCTATCCATTCTGGCGGCGGCGGATGGCCTGGCGGGCTTCTTCTATCACGTGCGCGGCGGGCTGCGGCGGCCTGGCGCGCTGCATCGCCCGCTGTACACGCTGGCCTATGGCCCGCCCGTCTTCGCGCCGCTGCTCTTCGCGGCGACGGGCATGCTGGGGGTGATGGCGAGCCTGATGCGAAGGGGCAAATGAGATGACGACACAACAGCAGAGCCAGCGGCAGAGCCAGCAGCGGAATCGGCAGCGGAGCGAGCGACGCCATCTGGCGAGCAAGCCGAGCCAGGCGGGGAACCAGCCGCAGACCATCATGCCGCCCGATCTGCGAGCCGAAGCGCAGACGGAGCGGCTGCCGCGCGACCCAGGCTCCGGTCAGCCGCTTGCGCCGCGCCGCCAGCCGGGCTACTATCCCGGTTTTTCCACGATGGATCAGCAGGCGTTCTGGGACGAGGCGACCCGCGCGGTCATCATGGAGCGGGTCGAGCATCCAGCGCCGATCACCTTCTTCAACGCGGAGGAGGCGTCGGTGATGGAGGCGGTCTGCGCTTGCGTGCTGCCACAGGATGACCGCACACCCGACCGGCGCATCCCGATCCTGAACGTGATTGACCATCGCCTGGCGAACCAGACTATCAATGGCTATCGCTACGAGGATATGCCAAACGATGATCGCGCGTATCAGCTCGCGATCAAGGGTATCGAGGGGATGGCGCGGCAGATGGGCGCCGAGAGCTTCACCGCGCTGGGCCTGCGCCAGCAGGATGAGCTGCTGCGCTCGCTGCACGATGGCAAACTGCTGCCCGGCGGCGAGGAGTTCTGGAAGCAGATGAACGTGCGCCGCTTCTGGCTGATGCTGGTCTCGGACTGCGTGACGGCCTACTACGCGCACCCCTGGGCATGGGACGAGATCGGCTTCGGCGGCCCAGCGTATCCGCGTGGCTATATGCGCCTGCGCGATGGTCAGCCGGAGCCGTGGGAGCAGACCGAGCGGCGCTATGAATGGGAGGCGCCGCCAGAAAGCCGCTCGGATGAGGCCGAGTCGCTCAGCGGCACGCCCGAAGCGGCCAGCTTCACGCCTGGCACGCACTAGAGGACAGGGCGGGAAGCCCTCTGGCGGGTAAACCCGCAGGCCGTCCGTAGCGCGCGGCTTTAGCCGCCTGCTGACATGATGCCACGCTACTCACGACACATACAGACTGATACAGACTGGAGGGATTGCTGGTGAAGGAGCCATTGTTGGGAGCGTTCGAGGAGGCTGATCCCTCCGAGCATCATCTGGGGCCGATTGAGCGTGTCCCCAACGCCATGCGCCACTTTGACCACGACGAGGCGGTGGACTTCGTGGTCGTCGGAGTAGGATCGGCGGGCGGCGTGCTGATCCAGCGGCTGGCCAAGGCGGGGTTCAGCGTCATCGGATTCGACGCTGGCCCCTTCTGGGATACCGAGCGCGATTGGGTGAGCGACGAAGCTGGCTCGCACAAGCTCTACTGGGAAGACCTGCGCGTCATCGGCGGCAAGAATCCGCTCGCCCTGGGCGCGAACAACAGCGGCAAGGGCGTCGGCGGCGGCTCGGTCCACTGGGCGGGCTTCACGCCGCGCCTGCACCCCTCCGACTTCCGTGTGCTGAGCGAAGATGGCGTCGGCGCCGACTGGCCCATCACCTATGATGAGCTGCGTCCCTACTATGAGTTGATGGAGCGCGAGATTCCAGTCGCCGGGCCACCCTGGTTCCCCTGGGGCGAGCCGCACGGCTACACCTACGCGGCGCATCCATCCGGCGCAGTCGCCGAGACGCTGGTGCGCGGCTGCACGCGGCTGGGCATCCGCGTGGTGGCGGGCGGGCCGGTCGCCATCAACTCTGGCTCGCATGGATCGCGGCCGCACTGCATCTATCGCGGCTTCTGCATCCAGGGCTGCAAGGTGGGCGCCAAGCAGAGCACGCTGGTCAGCCATGTGCCAGACGCCATCCGCCACGGCGCCGAGGTGCGCGACCGCTGCATGGTGGGGCGCATCGAGATGGGCAAGGATGGCCGCGTGACCGGCGTCACCTACTTTGATCCAGATGGCCACGAGCAGCGGCAACGCGCCCGCGCCGTGATCGTCTCAGGCTACGCCATCGAGACGCCCCGTCTGCTGCTCAACTCGGCCTGCGCCGGATTCGAGCAGGGATTGGCGAACTCCAGCGGCACGCTGGGCAAATATCTGATGGCGCAGATCGGCAACACCGTCTATGGCCGCTTCGACGAACTGATCCGTATGTACAAGGGGCCGCCAGCCAATGGGCTGACGGAGGAGTATTACGAGACCGACCCGCACAATAACTTCGTGCGCGGGTTCGCCTTGCAGACCATCGGCCCGTTGCCCATCTCCTTCGCGCAGCATATGATGGTGGCGAAAGGCGCCTGGGGCTGGAGCATGCGCCGGGTGTTGATGGACTACAATCACTGGTCACCGCTCGGCGTGTTGGGCGAGATTCTGCCGTGGGAAGACAACACCGTGACGCTGGACGACGCGCGCGACCAAAATGGCCTGCGTGTGGCGCATGTGACGTTCAACCTGCACGAGAACGACCACAAAGTCGCCGATGCGGGCGTGCGCAAGGCGGAGGAGGTTTTGCGGGCGGCGGGCGCGACTGAGGTCGTCAATGATCCACGCTATGCGCATCTGGTCGGCGGCGCGCGCATGGGCGCCAGCCCGCACGATTCGGTAGTGGATGGCTTCGGGCGGAGCTGGGATATCCCCAACCTGTTCGTCTGCGATGGCAGCGTGATGCCGACGCAGGGATCGGCCAACCCTGGCCTGACGATTCAGGCGCTGGCCGCGCGCACCGCCGACTACCTGGTCACTGAGCGCGAGAACGCGGTGGCGGCGCGTCCCCCGGCGCAGGTAAAGATCCACTACGATCTCTCGCCCGCCGAGGTGGCCGGGCGCGGCATGCCCCGCATCAAGACGCGGCGTCCGCTGCGGCTGGGCGCCGGCGGGCTGGGGCCAGGCTCGCACGGCTAGGGCGACCTCACCCCCTAACCCCCTCTCCCACGGGGCGAGGGGGGAACCGGAGGGCGCCTGAGCGGCGGGCACGTTGAGCCAGCGCCGCAATGCCTGCTCTGAGTTCCCCTCCCTGGAGGGGAGGGGGCAGGGGGAGAGGTTCGGGCGAGCGGTGGCGCCGCTTTTGGGATTTGAACAGGAGGCGCGGGCGATGGCGATCAAGACGACGGAGCGGCTGGAGCGAGCGGCGGAGGGCATGCGCCAGGCGGGCTATGCGGCGCTGATCGTGCGCATGCCAGAGCATGTGCTGATGCTGAGCGGCTACCAGCCGGTGCTGGGCAATAGCTTCTGTCTGCTCTCGCTTGGCGCCACTGGCGAGCCAGAGCTGCGGCTGGCGGCGCTCGATTCCGAGACCGATCGCGCGGGCGCCGCCATGCCGCTCCAGCTCATCACCTTCACTGAGGAGACGCTCGACTGGATCGGCGACACCATTGTGGCGGCCAAAGAGCCGCTGGGCAAGCTGTTGGCGGCGGCGGGGATCGCCTCCGACGCGGTGGTGGGCATCGAGGGTGGCACACATCCCATCGCCACGGGCTACACGCAGGTGGGTACACCCGCCTATGCGACAGTGACGCTGCTGCGCGAGCTGCTGCCCCAGACCACCCTGCGCGACGCCACTGACCTGCTCGACGCGCTCAAGGCGGTCAAGAGCGAGGCCGAGCTGGAGCGCATCCGCCAGGCGGAGCGGGTGGCCATCGCGGGGTTCCGCGCGGCGCGCGATGCGGCGCGGCCCGGCGCCTCGGAGGCCGACGTGGCGGCGGCCACCTATGCGGCGCTGGTGCGGGCAGGCTACGGCGAGGCGGGCGTCTGGAATGTGCAACCTTTCGTGCATGTCATGTCGGGGCTGCGCTCTGAGCTGGCCTATCTGGCCTTCAATATGACCTCCGGCGCGGTCATCCAGTCGGGCGATCCGGTGCTGGTGCAGCTCGAGATCGGGCTGGATGGCTACTGGGCGGAGCTGAGCCGCACTTTCTTC
>JAICVT010000192.1 GCA_025935235.1 Ktedonobacterales bacterium
AGCGGGCATGTGACACACGCGCTCGCCTTCTACGGGTTCCTGCTCTACCTGACGCCGATCTTCCGCCGCAAGTGGCCAGCGGCGAAACCGCTGTGGCTGGCCGTGCGCGTCATCTGCCTGTATTTCATCCTCTTCATCGGCCCATCGCGCCTGCTGGAGGGTGAACACTGGCCGAGCGATGTGGTGGCGAGCTATCTGCTCGGCGCGCTGACGCTAGCGGTCGGGATCGTAGTCTTCCACCTGCTGGGCATCGGCTGGGCGCGCTTACGTGAGCGGCGCGAGCGCCATCATGGCGACGGCCAGCGCGCCTCTGGCGCGGCGGCGTGACGACCGCGGATGTGCCAGGACGAGAGTAGACGAGAGCAGACGAGGGGAGTGGAGACCCAGCGATGGCGAATCGAGTGGTGCGCGCCTGCCTGATTACCAATCCACGCAGTGGACGTGGGGGTATGGATCTCACGGAGCCAATGCAGGTCTTGCAGGCGCACGGATGGGATGTCAGTGTGCGTCACAAGTTGCACGGCGGCCAGGCGACCGAGCTGGCGCGGCACGCGGCGCGCCACGGCTTCGATGTGGTGGTGAACTGCGGCGGCGACGGTACACTCAGCGAGATCATTGACGGCGTGATGGGCACGGAGGTGGCGGTCGGCTCGCTCCCCGGCGGCACGGCCAACCTGTGGGCGCACGAGGTGGGCATCTCATCGCGACTGCGGGTGGCGGCACTGCAGCTGGCCAGCGCCGAGCGCCGACGCATTGATGTCGGCCACGTGACGATCAATGGACGACATGGGCAATACTTCATGCTGATGGCGGGGCTAGGCTTCGATGGCGCCGCCATCGCGCGCGTCAACAAGCCGCTCAAGAATATGATCGGGCCAGCGGCGGTCGGGCTGGCGGCGCTCCAGGCGCTGCCAACCTTCCGCTCGACCTCGGTGCGGGTGACGCTCAACGAGGCGCAGTGGGAGGGGCGCGTCTCGCAGATCGTGATCGGCAATACCCGTCGCTATGGATCGTTCACCCGCATGACGCCCGACGCCTTCGTTGACGATGGCCAGCTCGACGTCTGCCTCATCACCGCCAGCGGGCCGCTCAGCGTGGGACGCCAACTCGGCTCACTGCTGCTGCGCCAGCGGCCCAGCCCAGAAACGGCGGAGTACTATCGCGCGTCCAGTGTCATCGTGCGGGCCGATGCGCCGATGCCGCTGGAGATTGACGGCGGCTCGGTCTCGCAGAAGAAGGTCCAGATGACCAACGAGGGCGTCGTCTATGCCTTCACGCTGGTGGCGCAGGGCATCACGGCGCTGCTGCCGCGCACCTACGACAACCAGCTCTTCCAGAGCGCGCCACAGGTGGACGCGCTGCCGCGTCGGCTGGTCGCCATCGGCGAGCGAGCCACATCGCAGGCGGATGGTCACGACGGCGAGGCGACGCGCAAACAGATGGAGAAGCAGCGCAAGAAGCAGCGCAAGAAGCAGGGCAGGCTGATGAAGGTGGTGGCGGTGGGGCCAGCGATGCTCTCGGCGGCCAGCGTGCGCAGCGGGCGGGTTTCGACGGTGCTGGTGCAGAGCGGGGCGCGCATCGAGCTGGCAGATGGCGCGCATCTGGACTGGGAAGACGCGCTGCCACAGATCACGGAGGGCGACCTGCTGCGGGTGAAGGGCAAGCGCGACCACGAGCGCAACACGATCGCGGCGAAGCGTGTGACGCTGCTCGGCTCGGCGCTCACCGCGCCCGCGCGTGTGTGAGGAACCTCACCTCCGGCCCCCCTCCCCCGCGAGGAGAGGGGGAGGCGGAACGGAAACGCGCCCTCCAGCCCCCTCCCGCCGTAGGACAGGGGGAGCAAGGAGGGGTCGCCCTTAATGGCGGCGCTAGGGAAGCGTCTTGCCGCCGGTGACGCCGAGAATCTCGCCTGAGATGTAGCTGGCCTCATCGGAGGCGAGGAAGACATACGCAGGCGCCACCTCAGCGGGCTGCGCGGGGCGCTGCATCGGATCGCTCTTACCGAAGTTCTTGACGTGTTCCGGCGCCATAGACATCGGGATCAGGGGCGTCCAGACGGGGCCGGGAGCGACGGCATTCACCCGGATGCCCTTGGGCGTCAGCTCCAGCGCCAGCCCTTTGGTGAAGGTGACGACGGCGCCCTTCGATGCGGAGTAGTGCAGCAAGAACGGTTTCGGCTCATAGGCCTCGATCGAGGCCGTGTTGAGAATCACGCCGCCAGGCCGCATATGCGGAATCGCCGCTTTGCAGGTCCAGAACAGCGCCAGCGCGTTGGTGCGGAAGATGCGCTCGATCTCAGCCGAGGGCATCTGCGTGATGCTCTCGTGCGTCTGCTGGTACGCGGCGTTGTTGACCAGGATGTCGAGCCGTCCAAACTCCTCGATGGCGCGCTCGATCAGGCGCTGGCAGAACGCTTCGTCGGACACATCGCCCTTCATGGCGATGACCTTGCGGCCAGTGTCCTGGGTGACACGGGTCGTCTCCTCGGCGTCGGCGTCCTCTTCGAGATAGGCGAACAGCACGTCGGCGCCTTCTCGCGTGTAGGCCAGCGCCACGGCGCGCCCGATGCCGGAGTCGGCGCCGGTGATGATCGCCGCGCGCCCAAGCAGCTTGCCGCTGCCCTTGTAGGTCTTCTCACCATAATCCGGACGCGGATTCATCGCCTTTTCTGATCCTGTCGGCTGTTGCGACTGCTCGGGAAACGGCGGCTTCGGGCCTCGGTCGAGCGGGTTCTGAATGGTTGGAGCCTGGCTCATGGCATGTCCTCCTGACGGTCAGTATGCGTCTGTGTGTGCGGCCAAGCGGAGCGCCGCTGATCCTTGCGGCGTTCTTCTCCTCAACGACCCTGAACCTCGTAGCAAGTGCGACACCAGATGGCGCTGGAGCGCGCCCGCGTGAGCCACTGACGCTACGCGCTCTGGAGTATGGATGCGCGGCGTCGTGGCGCGTATCCTGCACATAGCTGACTCATCTGTCATATGCGGCAGCCTGCCCGCTGCGACCCGTCAACCATACCACTCCCGCGCTGCCTCCACGCGCCTTGGGATGCTTGTCACGGATGAACTGGAGCGACATACCATGAGCCAATCGCAGCGCATCTCGTCACAGCGCGTTCACGATCAGCGCGGCGAGGAGGACACGCCAGCGCATCACTGGTTGAGGCCAGCGCGCGCGCTCTGGATCGCTGTGGTCGTTCCCGCCTACGCGCTCTGGATCGCCCAACTGCCAGCCTATGTGTCGGCGGTGCGCCACGACCCAACCGCCGACGCCGCGCCTGGCGCCAGCATCGCTCTCCAGTTGGGCCTGGCTGATCTGCGGCGTCTGGATGCCTGTGGCCTCTCGCTGGATGTCTATGCTGGCGCCATCATCGCGTTGACGCTGCTCTTTCAGCTCACCTATGCGGCGGTGGGGCTGCTGCTCTTCTGGCGCAGGGCCAATGATCGGATGGCCTATTTCGCGTCGTTTGCCCTCATGCTGCTCCCATTCGCCTTCGCGCCGCTCACTCTTGGCGCGCTACCGCCAGCCTGGCGCTGGATCATTCCAGCGATCGCCGCGCTGGGCAACGCCAGCCTCATCCTGTGCGGCTATCTGTTTCCGGATGGCCGGTTCACGCCAGGCTGGATACGCGTCCTCGCGGCGCTGCTGGTGGTCTACGCGCTCGTAGCGGCCATCCTGCCCTCCATGCAGCTCGACCGCTCCGAGTTGAGCCTGCTCATCATGCTGGGATTCGCGCTCAGCGTGCTGCCGGTCCAGATCTACCGGTATCGCGCCGTCTCCACGCCATATCAACGCCAGCAAACGAAGTGGGTGGTGCTGGGGATCGCGGTCGGCGTGGTGGGAAACATCGCGGCGCGCACGTTGCATGTCGTCGTGCTGATTCCGGTGTGGGGCGCGAACGCGCTGGCGTTTGGCGCGCAGGTCGGTCTGGTGATGCTGGCGATGCTGGCCATCCCGCTGGCGGTTGGAACCGCGATTCTTTCGTCCCATCTGTGGGACATTGATATCGTCATCCACCGCACGGTACTCTATAGCACGCTTTCGGCGCTGCTCGCTGGTATCTACGCGGCGACGGTTGTCGTCTTGCAGGCACTCATCCACCCATTCACCGGGCTGCAGGCGCCAGGGCCACTCGTCATCACGATCTCGACGCTGTTGGTCGCCGCAGTGACCAATCCGCTGCGCCGCTGGCTGCAAGGCGTGATAGACCGCCGCTTCTACCGGCGCACGTATCAGCGCGAGCGCGTGCTGACGGCCTTTGCTCGCACGCTACACAACGAGGTTGAGCTGAGCCAGTTGAGGCATGGGCTACTCTCCGTGATTGACGAGACGATGCAGCCGACGCATCTCTCACTCTGGCTCTTGCCCGCTGCCGAGGGCACGCCTCACAGTCCCAGCGACCGCCAGCGAGCGGCAGGCGAGCCACCTGGAGCCGCTTGAGCGCGCGACGCCGCGATCAGGGCGATCAAGGCGATCAGGCGCCGACCAGCGCGCGTAGAGCGACCTGCCGCCAGAGCACGCCTTCGGGTGGCGCGTCGGGCGCGGCGACGACCGCGTAGTCCACTCCCCCCGCCGCCACCATGTGTGCCAATGCCAGCGCCAGCGGCGTCTCGGGCGGCTCGACCAGCCGCGGGGGCTGGCAGAGCGCGTGCGCGCGCAGGTCGTGCGGTCGCTCCGGGGCGATGGCGTCGCGCTGGCCGGTCGCCTGCGCCAGCAGCCGCCGCAACGTGGCTAATCCGCTGCCGGGCATAGCGGGCGCGCTGGCATATTCGAGCAGCGCCTGCTCCTCGATGACCCCGCGCAGGATGCCGCGCGCATCTACTACTAGCGCCACTCCGGCCTCGGCAGCGCTGACCATCTCCTCCCAGTGGGCCGCCTCGGTCAGCCGCGCCACGGAGCGATCGGCGAGCGTGCCCGCTGTCAGCGGCGCGCCGCCCGTTGGCTCGATGCTGCTGGTGAGGGCCGCGTGCGCGTCGGTGTCCGTTGCGGCCAGGCGCGCGACGCCGTCGTCCGTCAGCAGCGGATGGAGCAGCAGGCGCACCAGCGCGTGCTCGCTGACGACGCCAGTGTAGCGGCCCTGGGCGTCAATGGTGGGCGCGCGGGTGATGTGGCTGCTGGTCAGCATATGCGCCACCGTATCGAGCGGCAGATCATCGGCGACGGTCAGCGCGGGCGCGCGCATCAGGTCGCTGGCGCGCTTGCCAGCCAGTTGCGCCAGCAGCCGCTCGCGCAGTTGCTCTGGCTGGCTGAGGTTGAGCAGTTGCGACGCCAGCTCGCCTTCGGTTTGCCGCAGCACATGGTTGAGCGCGATGACGCCGATGGGCATGCGCTGGGCGTCGAGCACGGTGACGAGGCGCACGCCGGGCTGCGCGAGCGCCTGGAGGGCCTGTGCGGCGTCAGCCTCGGGCGGCAGCGTGCGTGTCGCCTGCTCATGCGCGTCGCTGGCGCGCAGGCGCGAGGCGGGCAGATAGATGCGTGTCTCGGTAACGCTGAGCGCGCCGTGGGGCGCGAGCGCGGCGATCTGTGGCAGCGCCGCCTCGACGCGCTCGACGCAGTCAACCAGCTCGACGACCAGTGGCGCGCCCTCGCCTGCCGGGGCGCCCGCCGCCTCGCCGACAGCGCGCGTCACCGTCACGCCTGCCAGCCGCTGCTGCTGCGCCAGGGTCACAAGCGCCTCCACGACGCGCCGCCGCCCGATGTGCGCGCGCTCGTGGGTGAAGACGCGCACGGCCAATCCTGTCGTCCAGGGCATACGCAAGCGCCTCCCAGCGTCACGCGCCAGCCTGCGTCGCGACTGTGTGCTGCTCGCCAAATCTCGCCGAATCTCGCATGAGATACTACGTCGCACGACGACCCATACGCACGCAGAGCGAGACAGAAGCGTCACACCGCGAGCATTGCCGGGCGTCGCGGACGGAATCGAGGGCGCGCTGTGCGGTACACTATCTGGGGAGTTCAGATGCGCGCGACAGCGCGAGGAGGGATCGCGCATGCAGGAGTTGGCCTTCGCGCCGATCTTGCGCTTCGCTACATTCGCGCGGCAGCCCGATGCGGCGCTGCGTCTGGATGAGGGCGCGCTGCTGATCGCCGAGGCAGGGCGGCCAGGGCTGGACCACACGCGCTCTATCCGCGAGCTTGACGGGCTGGCGGCGCAGGTGTGGGCAGCGCTCGGCTCCAGCGCGAAGCTGCTGCGCGCCGACCGACTCGCCCGGCGCGAGACCGCGCTGCGCGTGCTGGAGACCCTGGTGGAAACGCTGGCGCGGCAGGAGAACTTCCACGGCGCCGACGAGAGTTACGCTGATCCGCGCAACAGCTTCCTCGATGAGGCGCTGGAGCGGCGACAGGGGCTGCCGATCCTGCTGAGCATCATCTATCTGGAGGTGGCGCGCCGGTTGGGGGCGCCCCTGCAGGGCGTGGGGCTGCCCGCGCACTTCATGGTCAAGTGGCCGCTCTCCAGCGAGGAGGGTGGCGATATCTACGTGGATGTCTTCAATCGCGGCCTGCTGCTGGATGGTCCGGCCTGCGAGCGTTTCATCCTGCGCCTGCTCACGCCGCAGACCGCCTCCGCCTTTGATCCCACCTGGACACGCCCGCTGACCGCGCGACAGATCCTCACTCGCGTACTCTATAACCTGAAGCTGGTCTATCTGCATCGCGGCGACACGGCCAGCGCGCTCAATATCGTGGATCGGCTCATTCTGCTGCGCCCCGATCTGCCGCAGGAGCTGCGCGATCGTGGCCTGCTGCGTCTGGCGATGGGCGAATCGCTGCTGGCCGCCGCCGACATCGCCGCCTATCTGGAGCGCGCGCCCGACGCGCCAGAGAATGGGCGGCTGCGACGGCGCATGGATGCGACCCGCGAGGTGCGCGCCAAGCTCAACTGACGGTCGCACGCACACACAGGTAACGTCTGACTCGTTCACATCCGCTGTTCAGAGGGGAGGCAGACTGGTGAGCGATCAATCACTCGCCGCCAGCGCACGCATCCTGCGTCTCGCCGACGGTCGCCGGCTCGCCTATAACGAGTGGGGCGACCCCACTGGCAGGTCCGTGCTGTATTTTCATGGCTTGCACAGCTCCCGACTCGCGCTCTACCGCGACCCGGCATTCTTTGCCGCCCACCACATTCGCTTTGTGACGGTGGATCGCCCCGGCGTGGGGTTGTCCACCTATCAGCGCGGACGAACCATCAGCGCCTGGCCAGATGATGTTACCCAACTCGCCGATGCGCTCGGCCTGGAGCGCTTCGCGATTCTAGCGATCACAGGCGGCGGCGCGTATGCGCTGGCCTGCGCCGCGCGCATCCCGCAGCGGCTCACAGGCGTCGCGCTGGTCAGCCCCAGCGCGCCGCTCGATGCGCCAGGCGTCACGATTGACGGCGTCATGGCGCGGTTGCTCACGCTCTCGCGCCGTGCGCCCTGGGCGCTCTGGATGCTGTATGCGCTGGTCGTGCCGCTCATTCGCCGCCAGCCAGAGCGAGTCCACCGCCTGGTATCGGGTAACCTCTCAGCGCCTGATCGGATAGTTGCACAGCGACCAGAGCTACGCGAGATGCAGATTCCGATGTTTCTGGAGGTCTTTCATTCCGGCTATCGCGGCGAGGCGCGCGAGCTGGCGCTGGAGTCTGGAGGGTGGGGCTTCCGGCTGGACGACATCACGACGCCTGTGCAGATCTGGGATGGCGACCAGAACAATCTCATTCCACCCCAGCATGCGGCGTATCTGGCCCGCGTGATCCCCGGAGCGCGCTTGCACATCTGCCACGGCGAGGGCCATCTCCTGATCGTTGACCATATGGAGGAGATCATCAGCGGCATCCTTGACGTGGCGGACACACCCTCGGCTCCGAGCGATGCGGCGCCGCCCGCGCCGGAACACGGCTATATCGTCGCCGAGCATCCGCGAGAAGGTTAATCCAGACATGACCACCATTCGCGCCATCACCGTCTTCATCGGCGACGCGCATCCGCTAGACGGCGCGGCGATTGCCCGCGCGGCGGCTTTTCTGCGGTCGGCGCAGGCCAGCGCGGCGATAGCGGGCTATACCGTCCAGACGACGCGCATCGCTACCCGCCCGCTCTTCGAGGATCTGCGCGCGTGGGAGGATGCGCGGCTGCTGGCCTACGCCGACGAGCTGCAGCGGCTGTGCGAGGTGGAGGAGCTGGGCTACCTCTCGCTCGGCCCCGCGCCCGCCTGGGACGACACCTTTCCGCTGACGCGACTGCCGCTGCTGGTCGAGCTGCTGGCGCCGCGCCCCGCGCTCAACGCCACCGCGCAAATCGCCTGGGGCGAGCGCGCCCCGCGCTATGCGGCGGCGCTGCCCATTGCCGAGGTGATGCGTGGGCTGGCCGAGGCCAGCGCGGGCGAC
>JAICVT010000361.1 GCA_025935235.1 Ktedonobacterales bacterium
GACCGCGCGCACAGGCATCGGCCTTGACCGCGAAGAATATCTGGCTGGCGTCAACGCCGTGGCCGCCGCCATCTATGGGCTAGATCACCAGCTCGTTGCGCTGGTCTGGATCGTCGGCTTCAGCGCCTTCTTCAATGACGAGGCCATCACTCGCGCAGCTGAGGCGCTGCGGACGGAGACCGCCGAGGTGTCGCGCGCGCTGGGCGCCGAGTGAGGAGCGGCGCGGTCGCTGCGACGTCCGCCTGCACGACTGGGAATCTGCAATCGCTCACTGTCATTTCCGACTCACTGAGTAAGCGATGGAACGATGATCGTAGGTGTCCGGAATGCCCGGCGCATCATCGTCTCAGCGCATCTCATCGTGTAGCGAGGCGGCCCATTGGCCTGGAGGGGGAGCAGTGATGGCCAACCAGCTTCGGGTGACGCTCGAAATCGGATCCAATGGCAAGCAAATGGTGGCGGTGGCGTCGGATTGGCCCGGTCTGGAGCGCGGCGCCAGAACCGCGGAGGCCGCGATCGAGCGGCTGCAATCCTATCGTCCGCGCTACGCGCAGGTGGCGAAGCTGGCTGGGATGGCGGCTGAGTTCGCGGGCGCCTCTACGATTGACATAGTTGAGCGCTATCCAGGCACTGGCTCAACCGACTATTGGGGCGTCTCATTCGCGTTCTCAGCCATTGATCGGCAAGCGCTCTCACGCGCGGAGCTGGAACGTGAACTGACGCTGATGCGGGCGTGCTGGGCGTTCTTCGACGACGTGCGTTCGCGCGTGTCGGCCCAGATGCGCAAGGGTCCACGCGGGGGCGGGCGTGATCGGGACGTCATCGTCAGGCATACGATCGGCGCGGAGCAAGACATGTCGGCGAAGGTCGGCGCTCGCATGCCCTCGGACGCGCCACTGACAGCCGAAAATCTGCAAGCCTACCGCGACGCCTACTGCGACGCCATTCGGGCCTACCATGCCGAGGGCAAACTGGCTCGCAAGTGGCCGTTGCGCTATCTGATTCGGCACACCGCCTATCACACGCTCGATCACGCCTGGGAAATGGAAGACAAAGACCTGACCGCCGAAGACTGGTAGGCGGCTGGCGGTTTTAATCGCCAGCTGGGATTATCCGCATTATGGCCGAGAGCCATCCCCGCCGGAGCGCGGCGCGAGCCAGGCGTCTATCTGCGGCCAGGTGCGCTTGATCGCCGAACTGCCCGCCATCATACCGATGTGGCCGCCGGGAATTCTGAGCAGCTGCTTGTCTTGCGAGCCAATCGCCGCCATCACGCCCTCGGTCTGCGCGGGCGGCACGATGTGGTCTTCGGTGGCGACGATGTTGAGCAGGTCGGCGCGGATATGGCCGAGGTCTACCCGCTCGCCGCGCAGCGTCATCGTACCCTTGATGAGGCGGTTCTGGCGATAGAAGTCCATGATGAGCTGGCGATAGGCGCCACCCGCCAGCGGCACGAGATCGGTCACCCAGGTATTCATCGCGTGCCACGACTCGACGACGCGCGGATCGTTCAGGTTCTCCCACAGACGCATGTAGTTGGTGATGTAGTTCTCGACCGGCTTGAGCGCCTTGGCTCCGTAGTCGAGCAGCTCGCCGGGCATGTTGCCGAAGTTGGCCAGAATCTTCTCGATGTCGAAGTGCTGGTCGTTGACCCAGCGAATGAACCCCGCGCACTGCTTGTCGGTGAAGTCGAGCGGCGCCGTCAGCAGGATCAGGTTCTTCAGGCCATCATCCGGGCGCAGCGCGGCGTACATCGTGGTGACCAGCGCGCCGATGCACCAGCCGAGCAGGCTGAACTCGCTGGCGCCGGAGAACGACTTGAGCTTGCGCACGGCGCGCGGCAGGTAGTCGAGCACGTAGTCATCGAATGTGAGGTTTTTGTCCTCCAGGCCGGGCGTACCCCAGTCGAGCAGATAGACATCGTAGCCCAGCTTGACCATGTACTCTACAAAGCTGCTGCCGGGGCGCAGATCGAGGATCGAGGAGCGGTTCATCAGCGCGAAGACCAGCAGCAGCGGGATCGGATGGCGCCGCTCGGGCGGGACGACGGGGATGTAGTGGTAGAGCCGCGCCTTGTTGAGGGTCCAGATGACCTCTTTGGGCGACTGGGCGACCGGATACGGCGTGGTCAGCACGCGCCGCAGCGTGGTCATGTTGGCCTCGATCTGCTCGAGCTGGTCGTGAACCGCGGCGGCGTCCGCCGTGTTGATTGTGCTATCTGCCATTGAAGGGCCTCGCTGCTCTTTCCACTCGCTCCGCTATCCGCTCTGCGCCACTACGCGCGCGACTTTGCGCCGCCCGATGTTCCCCGCGTGCGGCGGGCGCCGCCGGACGCTCCGGTCGTCGCGCCACTGGCGTTGGCCGCCGCTGAGCGTGTGGAGCGCGCGGCGGGCTTCGCGGCGGGCTTCGCGGCGGGCTTCGCGGCGGCGCTGGGCTGCGCGCTGGCCTTGAGCAGCCGCAGGATGTCGTCCATGCGGGCGTCCATGTCGTCCAGCCGCATCTCGATGTTGGTCAGGCGCTCGGCCAGGCTGATGACCTCCGTGCGCGTCGGCATGTTGAACTGACTCAGGGTCTGCTCCATCGTCTGGGCGAGCAGCTTGCGCATGGGGATGGACATGCTGAGGTAGGAATCGAGCAGGCGCGCGGTCGCCTCAGAGTATGGCTCGGAGTTGACCAGCTCGACCATCGCCTTCGACCAGGTATCGAGCGCAGAATCCTGCGTGGTGCGCCAGAATCCCAGCGGATCGAACGGATTCACCGCGTTGCCTTTATCGGTTGGCTGGCTCACGAAGCGCCTCACCTTTCTCGTCGTATCGCTCATCTCGCTCATCGTCGTTCGCGCCATTTGCGCCGCTCGCGCCGCGCATCACCTCGCGGCGCCTGCCCGCGTGACGCCTTCTCTCTTCCTGACGAGTATACATCGCGCGCCGTTGCGCCGCGACCAAGCCGCACGCCACATCTGTTATGGTCGCCCTTGACAATATGGCGCATCTATATGTATAGTGCATATAGATGGTCGTGAAGGAGGCGCAGAGCATGGCACACGACGATGAGAAGCGCGGCGACGATGCCGCGAGCGGGCGCGATGGCAGCCACGACAGCCCCACTGGCATGCCGAGGAACTGGCTGATGGCGGTGCTGCTGTTGCAGTTGCGCGAGCTGAATTCGTATGGCTACGACCTGCTGGAGAAAGCGGCGGCGTTCGGCTTTGCCGCGCTGAATCCTGGCACGCTCTATCGCGTGCTGCGGCAGATGGAGAAAGAGGGGCTGGTCAACTCCGACTGGGATACGACAGGACAGGGGCCAGCGCGCCGCATCTACTCCATCACAGACGCGGGCGAGGCCTATCTCAAGCTGTGGGCCGGCTCGCTCGAACACTATCGGCGCACGATGGATCTGTTCTTCAACTTGTATACCGGGCGCTCCACGGATAAGCCGGGGAGCCAGAAGTAAGCACGCGACAGACTGGCCCGCAAGGGCCGGAAGGGATGATGCAGCACATGGCGATCAAGACCGCTACCGACTACGAGGCGCAGGCGCGCAAGGCGCTGGAGACGTGGACCGAGACGACCCGCAAGGCGTCTGAGGTGATCGTGAAGAGCGCGATTGCCACGCAGGAGCGCGGCGCGGAGCTGGCGCAGAAGCTCTATGAGAGCGGTGTGGCCGAGCTGAAGAGCCAGGCCGAGGCGAATGGCGCGCTGTTCGAGACGCTCGCCGGGCAGTATGAGAAGCAGTGGCAGGCGGGCGCCACGTTGGCGCAGGAGTCGCTCGACGCCTATACCGCCTACACGCAGGCGTTCACGACGCCGTTCACCGCCTACCAGCGGTGGATGGAGGCGCTGACCCAGGCCGCCACGCGGCGCTAGGGCGCGACCTCACCGCCCAGCCCCCCTCTCCCACAGGGAGAGGGGGGAGTTTTGTTTTGTGGCGGGCGCGGGTACAGGCGGGTACACCCGCAGCAAGGGCCTGCGGGCCGCAAAGGCCGCCTGCGCAGCCTGGGAGTCGTGGCGTCGCGTCCTGGCCTGCGGGTTTACCCGCCCGTCTCCTGCGGCGCCGCGCCGTCGTACTCACGCCAGCGGCCAGCCGCCATGCTCCTCGATCGCCTCGTCTACCCGCTCCATCAAATACCCGGTTTCATCGAGAACGGCAAGAGTCCGCTGGTAGTGTTCGATGTCGTCGTAGCTGAGCGCGCGGCCCTTGCGATCTTTCAGCCACTTCTCGGCCACCTGATAGCCGCCGATGTGGAACTCCCAGA
>JAICVT010000575.1 GCA_025935235.1 Ktedonobacterales bacterium
GACGCTGCGCCAGATCATGCGCGAGCTGGACCCCGGCCAGATCGCCATCAACTACGCGGTGGGCGATGTCGCCTCAGACGGGCTGACCCACGGGATGTATCTGCAACTGGTGGACGCGCTGGCCCGCACGCCCTATCGCGCACGCCTGATCTCGGCCGGGCCGATCATTGGCGCGCTGCGCAGCCGCAAGACGCCGACCGAGCTGGCGCGCATGCGCAAAGCCATCGAGATCACCGAGGAGCTATTCGCCCAGGTGACGGGCTTTCTGCGGCCAGGACGCGCCGAGATCGAGGTGGCCGACATGCTGCACGCCGAGATTCGCCGCCGCGGGCTAGAGACCTCGTGGGCGGCGGACCACTGCCCGACCGTCAACGCGGGCGCGGCATCAGAGGCGGGCCACGCCGGGCCGACCGACATCGCCATGCAGCCGGGCGACCTGGTGCATCTCGACTTCGGCATCGCTTATGAGGGCTATCGCGCTGACCTCCAGCGCATGTGGTATCTGCGCAGCGAGGCCGATCCGGAGCCGCCAGACAGCGTGCGCCGCGCCTTCCGGGCCTGCGTGGACGCCATCGAGGCGGGGCGCGCGCGGCTGAAAGCGGGTGTGCAGGGCTGGACGGTGGACGCGGCGGCGCGCGAGACGCTGACGGCGGCGGGCTATCCCGAATACAAGCACGCGCTGGGGCATAGCGTCGGGCTGGCCACGCACGACGGCGGGCCGCTGCTGGGGCCGCGCTGGCCGCGCTATGGCGAGTCGCCGGAGCGGCCGATCGAGCCAGGCTCGGTCTACACGTTGGAGCTGGGTGTGGCCACCGAGCGCGGCTTCATTGGGCTGGAGGACGAGGTACTGGTGAGCCAGTCTGGCGCGGACTACATCTCGCCCGCCCAGCGCGCGCTGATCGTGGTCTGAGGAACCTCACCCCCTCTCCCGCGAGGAGAGGGGAACCCGCAGCGAGCGGTTCAGACTCCGGGCAGCGGGAGAACCGCGCCACAATTGGGCGTTTGGCAAGTGTGGAGAGATGCGAGCATGCCGCTGCAAAATCGCGCAACGCCGTTCGGCGAGATCGTGGCCGTCGAGGGGCGCGGGCTGTTGATGGGCAATCGCGGCATCCTGCACGACGACCAGCGGCGCATCGTGCGCGCGTGGCAGGTCCAGCGCTGGATCGCCTGCGTGACCGAGTTTCGCGGGCGGCGCCGCGAGCTGATGCGCCCACACAGCTACACGGAGCTGTTCTTCCTCGACGAGGCCGCCGCCTTCGCCGCCGGGCATCGTCCCTGCGCCGAGTGCCGCCACGCCGACTACCAGCGCTTCAAGTCGGCCTGGGTCACGGCGCACGGCCAGCCGCTATCGGCCGAGGCGATGGATGCCGTCATCCACGCCGACCGTCTGGAGGGGCGCGGCCGCGCTCAGCGCAAGCGCACGTACCAAGCCGAGATCGCCACGCTGCCCGACGGCGTCTACCTCGCGCTGGATGGCCGCGCCTGGCTGCTCTGGCGCGGGAGCCTGCTGGCATGGTCGGCGGGCGCCTACACCGAGCGCCGCCCCGTGCCTCGCAGTGGCATGGTAGAAGCGCTGACCCCCGCCGCGCTGGTCGCCGTCTTCCGCGCGGGCTACACGCCAAGTGTGCATCCGAGCGCGGAGAGGATGGCGGGCGACTCTCGGCCTTGATCACGTTTTGCGCGTTGATCGGGTCATCGTCCGTGCGTGGCGAACGGGCGGCTGAAGCCGCAGCCAGGTGGCCTGCGGGCGGCGAAGCCTGCCCCCGCAGGCTAGGACGTAGCGCGTCGCTTCCCAGCCCGCGCAGGCGGGCTTGGCGGCGGAACGCCCGTAGCTGCGGCTTCAGC